>CAZAAM010000029.1:8542-15158 GCA_964483055.1 uncultured Victivallales bacterium | reverse complement strand
CAATGGCCGCCGGAATTCTTTGCGCGCGTTATGGATGAGATTGCGGAACGGCGGCCTGACGCCTCCTTCGTCGTGCTCGGGACGAAGGACGAAACGCCGCAAGCGGCGCGAATCTCCTCGCTTGTTCGAGAAGCGCGCATTGCGGATCTGTGCGGCCGCACCACGCTGGGCGGGCTTGTTGAGACAATTCGCGGCTGTTCGCTTCTCCTCTGCAACGACAGCGGTCCGATGCATGTGGCCGCGGCGCTGAAAAAGCCGGTTGCGGCAGTGTTCGGACCGACGGATCCGGAAAAAACCGGCCCGTATTGTGAAAAAAAATCGATATTGACGCCGGATTCGACTTGCATTCGCTGCTTTAAGCGTTATTGTGACGAATCGGCGTGTCATTCCGCCATCGATCCGCGCGCCGCCGCGCAGGCGGTCTGCGAACTCCTTGACGACAACCCAGGAAGATCCAAGCAATGAAGAGACTCATTCTCCTGATCGCGCTTTTGTCCGCGCTTCCAGCCTCTGCGCAGGTCGCAATGCGTCTGAACGTCGCGCAGCATATCTTTCTCCAATACGATCGCGTTTTCGTGAAGATCGACATGCGCAACGTTTCCGCTCACCCGCTGACGTTCGGAACGGCCGAAGGTCTGCACGGAGAGATCGATTTTGAAATCTCGCTGCAGGAAGGCGGCGTCCGCAGATTCGTCCGGAAGAGAGAACTCGACGCCGCGCCCGACATGACAGGGACGATCATTCAGCCCGGCGGCAGCGCGTCGCTCGTCTACGATCTGAGCAAGTACTACAACGTCTCGCAACCGGGAAACTATACGGTCAAGGCCGTCCTGCGCCATCCGAAGCTGATCAGCGCCTACGAATCCAACGCAGGGTACTTCTCCATCACTCCGGGAACAGTCATTTGGGAGGCCACGGTGGGTCTTCCCGTGATGGAGGACGTCGCCGGCAAGGACGAGAAGGGAGAGGTGCGCAAGATTCAGACGCGCCGTTACCAGATTCTGAAATACAGTACCGGCGTGAAGATGTACTACGTCATGCGGATCAGCGATTCCGAACGAATCTATCGGCAGAAGCCGATCGGATTCGATCTTGGCAAGGATCTTGAGCCGCAATGTCGGATCGACTTTCTTTCCCGCCTGAACCTGCTTGTCGCGGCAAGTCCCAAGGTCTTCGCCTTCTATCAGTACAACCCGGACGGCAAGCTGGAAAAGAAGCAGATCTATATCAAGAACGGACCGCGCCCGACCTTCTCGGTCGATCCCGAAACCGGCGTCGTAACGCCAGTCGGAGGACGCACCGCAATCAGGGACGTCGACTATGAAGAGATCCGCAACCTTCCGTTCATGGAGGATATGGGCGAAGGCAAGGATGTCTTTTCCAAGGCGCGCGACGCCTTGGACGCCTTGGACGGCAAGGGGGCTTCGTCGAATTCGGATTCCGCACGCGACGCGGACGGCGCGGAGGATGACGACTATCCGCCGATCGCGGGACCCGAAAAAAGCTCTCGCTGACCGGATCCGAACCCCTCGATCCGATTCCGACGCGCCTGTCTTTCAGCCGCGTCGGACTCGTTCTTTATGATTTTTTATAAAAATTTTTGAAAAAAAGTTGCAAAAAACAGAAAAAAGGCTATAGTAAGCAATCCAAATGTCACGAGGCGGTCTGTGGCAAGCCGTTTCACATTCCAGCGTTTGGAGCAAAACAGGAGGCCCAGGGCTTTTCGAACGCCTGGGAGGCTTCGTCGTACAAACAGGTAACTTTTCAGGAATCGGAGTCCGAAAATGAAAGTCACTTCGTCAATCAAGCGCAGATGTGAAAACTGCCAAATCATACGTCGCAAGGGCGTGGTTCGCGTGGTCTGCTCCCGCAATCCTCGTCACAAGCAGAGACAAGGTTAATGGGGGGAGAACGAACATGCCTCGAATCTTAGGTGTTGACATTCCTGTGAACAAGCGCGTCGCGTATGCGCTCCAAACCATCTACGGAATCGGACCGGCGATCGCCGCCGAGATTATCGAAAAGGCGAAGATCGATCCCAATCTGAAGGCCGCCCAGCTGACGGACGAGAACATTTCCGCTATCACGACGCTTCTTCAGAACGACTATGTCGTCGAAGGCGATCTTCGTCGAGAACTGATGGTGAACATTCGTCGTCTTCAGGTTATCGGAAGCTATCGCGGCCTCCGTCATAAGAAGGGACTTCCGGTTCGCGGTCAGCGCACTCGCACCAACGCCCGCACCCGCAAGGGCAAGAAGGTGACGGTCGGCGCTATTCGCGACAAGACGCAGCGTCGCGTCGCCGCATCGGATCAGGCTGCGAAGGCCGAAGCCGCCGCGAAGGCCGCCAAGAAATGATGGAGCTCCGGCTTCCGTATTCAATGATCAACAGGAAGGTTTTTTATAGTCATGTCTGAAGAAGTCAAGAAAGAAGTCGAACAGGGCGCTGCAACGCCGGAAACGACGGCCGCCGCGCCGGCCGCGGAAGGCAAGCGCAAGAAGTCCGGACGTCATGTTCCGAGCGGAATCGCATTCGTGCACGCCACGTTCAACAATACCAAGGTCACCTTCACCGATCTCCACGGCAACGTTCTTTGCTGGAGCAGCTCCGGCAAGAATGGATTCAAGGGATCTCGCAAGAGCACTGCATATGCCGCGCAGGTCGTCGCCGCCGACGCCGCCAAGAAGGCTGAAGCGCTCGGCATGCATGAAGTTGAAGTCAGAATCAAAGGTCCCGGCGCCGGACGCGAATCCGCCGTGCGGGGCATCGCCAGCGTCGGCATGGAGATCAACGCGATCAAGGACATCACTCCCGTTCCTCACAACGGCTGCCGTCCTCCGAAGCGTCGCCGCGTCTGAGCCGCGGTCGCTTTCGTTCGCAAACCAATCACCCATTGCCGGAGGTATAAAACATGGCTTCTGTTTCCAATTTTCCGATGCCGCAGGCGCTTGTCATTGACGAAGCGACAGCGACGGACAAGTATGCGAAGTTCATCGCGCAGCCGTTCCAGAGCGGCTTCGGTCATACGATCGGCAACGCGTTGCGTCGCGTCCTCCTTTCCTCCTTGGAAGGCGCGGCCATTTCCGCGGTTCGCATCGAGGGAACGACTCATGAGTTTTCCAGTCTTCCGCACGTCGTGGAAGACGTTACCGAAATCATTCTGAATCTGAAAAAAGTCAAGCTGAATCTGAATTCCGATCAGCCGAAGGTCTTGGAAATTCGCGTGAAGAAGGCCGGTCCTGTGACTGCCGGCGACATCAAGACCGATGGAACAGTGGAGATTCTTAATCCGGAGCAGGTCATCTGCACCTTGGACAAGGAAGTTCCGTTCCATGCCGAGCTCGAAGTCGCCAAAGGACGCGGCTGGCAGCCTGCGGAAAAGAACAAGCGTCCCGATCATCCGCTTGGCACCATTCCGGTGGATTGCCTTTTCAGTCCGATCACTTACGTCCGCTATCAGGTCAGCGCGACCCGCGTCGGCGAAGCGACGGAAATGGACTGCCTCACGCTTGAAATCTACACGGATGGACGCGTGACGCCGAAGGACGCCTTGGAAAAGGCGGCGAAGATCCTCAAAGAGCACCTCCGTCCGTTCCTTGGCAGCCATGCAACAGAACCCGATATGCTTGCATCCATGTCCGAAGACGACATGAAGCTGTTCCACATTCTCGGGAAGGACGTCGACACGCTTGAGCTTTCCGTTCGCGCCATGAACTGCCTCAACACCGCGAACATCCGTCTCCTTGGAGAACTCTGCGGAAAGACGGAGTCTCAAATGCTGAAGTTCCGCAACTTCGGCCGCAAGTCCCTGGATGAAATCAAGGAAAAGCTCATTGAACGCGGACTTTCCCTCGGAATGGACCTCAGCGAAGAATTGCAGAGCGCGATTCAGGCTGAAGCGGCTCGTACAAAATCCTCCACGAAAGAACAGGAAGGCTGATCCACTATGCGTCACCTCAAACATACCGCAAAACTCAACCGCAACTGCGGACACAGAAAGGCCATGCTTGTCAATCTCGCATGCAGCCTGATCGAACATGAACAGATCGAGACCACGGTCGTTCGCGCCAAGGAGCTCCGCCGCTTCGTCGAACGCCTGATCACGCTCGCGAAAAAGGGCGGAGACGCCAAGCGCCGTCTCGCCTACGCGCGTCTCAAGATCAACACCCCGGACGAATTCGTTCAGACCAAGAAGCTCGTTCTTGCGAAGCTCTTCAACGAGCTTGGCCCGCGCTTCGCGACTCGTCCCGGCGGCTATACCCGCATCATCCACACCTCTCCTCGCCGCGGCGATGCGGCTCCGATGTGCCTGATCCAGATTCTCGGCGACGATTCCGCCGCCCAGGCGAAGGCCGAGCCGAAGAAGGAAGAGGCTTCCGCTGAGGAAAAGAAGGATTGAAATTCCATCTTTTCTGAAAGGAACGTCAAGCCCGGATGCGATTGATCGCTCCGGGCTTTTTTTGCGTCTTGCCCTGTGCTTTTTTCGTCATGAAGTTAAGCGAGAGCGCGTTCAAGGGCTTCTGCCTGTTTTCCCGTTTTTCGCCGCTTTGCAGAATTTTGCGTACAGCGCCGCCCGCAATCACTGCGGAGAAGGGGGGGGAGGGCTTGGATGCGAAACGCCCGATTTGAAGCATGGGAGGAGCATCCGTTTCGCGCAGAAGCCCCTTCCCGGGCTCATCCGCCGCGTCGGCTTTTGCATCTTGTCGCACCGGCTCGACCGCCCTGATCTTGATTTCTCTGCCATGCCGCGCATGTCGTCGTTCGACGAGCATCGAAAAAAGAAAATCGAACGTTTTTCCGCAGGACGTCCGGTTCTCGCTTGTAGAATGGCGCGAGTTCATGTATATTGACAAATCGGCGCGAAAACGACTTCGCGCCCGTCTTAGCGAAAGGACGTCGGATGCGATGAAACTCTCGGTCGTTTGCGGAGACATAACGAAATTATCCGTCGATGCGATCGTCAATGCGGCCAACTGCTCCCTGCTGGGCGGCGGCGGCGTGGATGGCGCAATACACCGCGCTGCAGGTCCGGAACTGCTCGAAGCATGCATTCCATTGGGCGGATGCGACACCGGCAAGGCGAAGCTCACGCCTGGATTCCGTCTGCCTGCCAAGTTCGTGATTCATACGCCGGGACCGGTGTGGCACGGCGGCGGACGCGGCGAGGCGGAGCTTCTTGCGTCCTGCTACCGAAATTCGCTTCATCTGGCGGAAGAGAACGGATGCCGCACAATTGCATTTCCGTGCATATCGACGGGCGTCTACGGCTATCCGAAGCGCGAAGCCGCGGAGATCGCCCTTGCGACCGTCGATGCATGGACAGGGGCTTTGCCGGAAAGCGCGATCTTCTGCTGCTTTTCGGAATCGGACGCAAACCTCTATAGGAGTCTGATCGGATGAAACGACTTTTCCCGCTGGCGTTTTTCCTTTTCGCCTTTGTCGTCGCTCTGACCGGCATGGACTACGCCAAGTCCGAAAACTGGGCGATCGCAGAACCGAACAAGACCGAGACGACGTTCGATCTCTTCTACATCTATCCGACGCTTGTCGCATCCGCGCCGGGCGGACTCATGGACTGGCGCGACATGGAAGTCGTGGAAAAGACGGTCTCCTTTTCTCGCGCCCAGACGGGAATCTTCGGAGCGCATGCGCGCGTCTTCGTTCCCTACGTGCGGCAATCGCCCTATGACATCCGCATTCAAGAGCTCAAGAGAACGCCGATCGAATTCGCCTCCTGCAAGACCGGAATGCGCGATGCTGTCGAAGCATTCCGGCACTATTGGGCGACGTGGCGGAAGCCAGGGCGTCCTCTGATTCTGCTCGGGCACAGTCAGGGCGCGCTCGATCTTTACGCCGTTCTGAAGGAATGCAATGAGATCTCCGTGGAGAACGGCTTCGTCGCGGCCTATTTGCCCGGCTTGCCTGGCGCAATGACGCAGGAGAAGTTCCTCGCGGATTTCGAAGGCCGCTCCTTCCGGTCGCCGGGCGTTGCAGGCGCGGAAGCGGGCGAATTCGACTCCGGCGCGATTCTTTTTTGGAACACGCAGAGTCGCGATGCGGTGGCGTCGCCCTTTCGCTCGAAACGCTCGCTGGTCGTGAATCCGTTGAACTGGAGCGCGACAGATGCGGCTCCCGCGGAACGGAATCTCGGAGCGTATCTCTATGACTATCGGACGAAGACCGCGAAGACCGTCCCCGGCTTTTGCGGCGCGGCGCCGGACGGAGAGAACGGCGTGCTGATCGTCGATCTCCCTGCGAGCAGCGAATGGGACGCCTACGGCTTCATGGGGAAGGGCGTGTTTCATCAGAACGACGTCTGGTTCTTCGCGGAGAACATCGCGCAAAACGCGCAGGCCCGCGCGGAACGCTGGCTGCACGAACAAAACGCTCCCTCCGCTTCCTCATCGAACGAGAACGTCAATGTGAAATCGTTCGCGCCATGAAACGGAGCTCCATTGAACGAACCTTTCGTCTTCTCCATTCCTGGTTCGGACCGCAGCATTGGTGGCCGAGTCGGAACGGAGACGTGTGGGAGATCGTCGTCGGCGCAGTCCTGACACAGAATTGCTCATGGCGCAACGTGGAGCGCGCGTTGGACGGCTTGGAGGCGGCGAA
>CAZAAM010000029.1:0-8532 GCA_964483055.1 uncultured Victivallales bacterium | reverse complement strand
AACGCGTGCTCGAAGCTTCGGACGAAGATCTTTGCGCTGCGATTCGTCCGGTGGGCTTCTTCCGCTCGAAAAGCTCCTATCTGCGCGCAGTCGCAGCGTTCCACCTGCAGAATCGCGACGAGTTCGCATCGCCATGCGATTCCGACGCCGAACTGAAATCGCGCCGCTCGCGTCTGCTTTCCGTGCAAGGCGTCGGACGCGAGACCGCCGACGACATTCTTCTGTACGCCTTTCGACTTCCGGTCTTCGTCGTGGACGCCTATACGCGTCGCGTCGCCGTTCGACATTGGGGAATGCCGGAGGCCGAGACGCTTCCGTACGACGTCCTTGCCGCCGAAATCGAGGCGAATCTTCCTCGTGACATCGAAATCTATGCGGAGTATCATGCTCTGCTGATTCGCTTGTGCAAAGACTCCTGCCGCAAGAAGGAATGTCTTGAACTCTGCAGGCGCATTCTAAACTCTTCATCTGAACTCTGATGTTGTTGCGGACGCGTATGAAGCGGAAGAACATTTGATTTTTCATCGTGTTCCGAAAATGCGATTCATCTCCAAGGCGTTGGAATCAAAGCCGCTTTTCCGTTTCCCTTCGTTCGATTCATGGAACGCGGGCGTTCGGCGAATCGGCTTCGTTCAAGCTTTTTGGCATCCATTCGCCGGACTTTCAGATCTTCGGTCGGGAAAGCCGCAGGATAGTTCCAGGCATTGCGTTTCGAACCGCGCATCCGCATGTTTGATTACCTTGCAGCGCGCCGCAAGACCAATACTGGTTGGATGCGATATTTTTATCATCCATTTAAAGTTGTCCTATTGAAAAAAAACGTTTTAGCGCTATATTAAATGTCAATTTAAAGAAAATCCCTATTCAGCGGTTGAAAAGGGACAATGATAATCTGTTTCCTGAAAGGAACAAAATTATGAGCATCGGAAAACTGCTCCTCGACGGGGTCGTCACCATGGTCCTGGGAATGGTCGTGGTGTACATCTTCCTGACAATCATGATCTACATCATGAAACTAATGTCGAAACTCCTTGCACCGTATGCGGCTGCATTCGAGCCGCAGCCAAAAGCGGCGCCTGGAGCGAAGAAAAAGAAAAAGCCCGCCGCGTCTTCCGGGCAGCTTTCCGCTCAGGATCGTGTTCTTGCGCTTGCCGCAATCGAAGCTGTGAAGCAGCATCGCGCGAAATGAGCTGAACGAAGCAAACGAAAATCATCCTATAAATGCGAGGTTGCATATGAAAAAAATTAAATTCATGGACTGCTCCTTCCGCGACGGCTTCCAGTCGTGTCTCGGAGCTCGCGTCAAAACCGAAGATTTTCTTCCGGCGCTTGAAGAAGCGGTGAAGGCCGGCATCGATCACATTGAGATCGGCGGCGGCGCTCGCT
This sequence comes from uncultured Victivallales bacterium, assembly GCA_964483055.1. GTDB lineage: Bacteria > Verrucomicrobiota > Lentisphaeria > Victivallales > UBA1829 > UBA1732. Next base: position 7,146 of record CAZAAM010000029.1, on the reverse strand, counting down.
TCCAGGCGCTTTATTTCTATTGCCAGGAAGATGCGTTCGAGATGATGGACAAGTGGCGCGCGGCGGTCGGCCCGAATGTGAATCTGCAGACGCTTTCCCGCGGCGTGAACGTGGTCGGTCTTTCCTCCCAGTCCAGCGACATTATCGACCTTCATGCGAAGCTCTTCAAGAAGCATGGCATGACGACGATCCGCAACTTCGACGCCCTGAATGACGTTCGCAATCTGGACGTCTCCGGTCGCGCCATTCACAAATACGGTCTCAAGCATCAGATCACCATCACCATGATGGGTCTTGCTCCCGGACTGAAGGAATCCTACGCGCATACGCCGAAATTCTACATGGACCGTCTTCGCGAGATCCTCGACAGCGGCATTCCGTTCGACAGCCTCGCATTCAAGGATGCGTCCGGAACCAGCACGCCGGCTACGGTTTACGAAACGATCAAGCAGGCGCGCGCTCTTCTTGGCAAGGACAAGGAAATCCAGTTCCACACGCATGACACGGCCGGAATGGCGGTCGCCTGCAACTGGGCGGCGATCTCGGCCGGCGCGGACGTCATCGACCTTGCCATGAGTCCTCTTTCCGGCGGCACCTGCGAAACGGACATCCTTACGATGTACCATCGTCTGCGCGGCACGGAATACACGCTCGATATTGATCCTGAAAAGATCCTCAAGGTCGAGAAGACCCTCAAGGCCTGCCTTGAAAAGTACTTCATGCCGCCGGAGTCCATGGAAGTGAATCCGGAAATCATCTTCAGCCCGCTGCCGGGCGGCGCGCTGACCGCGAATACGCAGATGATGCGCGACAACAACTGCCTCGACAAGTTCGAAGCCTGCATCGAAGAGATGCGCGAAGTCGTCGCCAAGGGCGGCTTCGGCACGAGCGTCACGCCGGTCTCCCAGTTCTACTGGCAGCAGGCGTTCCGCAACGCGCTGCAGGGCAAGAACGCCGACGGATCCTGGAAGATCGATCCGAACGGATACGGCAAGATGGTTCTCGGCTATTTCGGCAAGACTCCGGTCGCGCCGGATCCGGAAGTCGTCAAGTGGGCCAGCGAGCAGATGAAGCTCGAACCGACCACGAAGTCCGTCGTCGAAATCAACGATGCGAATCCGAAGCTCGGCATCAAGTACAATACGGAGCTCCTCAAGGAAAACGGACTCCCTGTCACCGATGAAAACATCTTCATCGCCGCCGCCTGCGGCGAGAAAGGCATCGCCTTCCTCAAGGGCGACAAGCCGATGGGCATCCGTTACGCCGCTGACATCAAAAAGACCGAGTCCGGCGTTCCGGCAGCTTACACGGTCACCGTCGAAGGCAAAACCTTCAATGTCCAGGTCAAAGAAGGCGGCGTGATCACCGCTGATCCGACCGGAGCAGTCTCGACCGGCGCCGCGAAGCCCGCTGCGGCTTCCGGATCCGGCGAAGGCGTTCCGGTGAAGTCCCCGCTTCCGGGAACGATCGTCCGCATCGAGGTCGAGGAAGGCGATTCCGTCGCAGCCGGCGACGTCCTCGCGGTCATCGAGGCCATGAAGATGGAAACCGAAATCAAAGCGGAAGCCGACTGCGTGATTAGCGAGATCCTCGTCGGACAGAAAGAAGTCGTGACGGCCGGTCAGGTCATCATGACAGTGGAGGCATAACAACATGCGCACGATGAAATTCCTGTTCGGTTTCGCGGCTTTCTTGACGTTCGCCCTCTTTGCCGGGGCGAACGACGGATCCATGCCGAAAACTCTCGATGAGCTTCAGAAAAAATACGACAACACGCTGGAACGCGTCTTCGACTACTCTGAAGGCGATGTCTGCTTCGACTGGTATCGCAATCCGGCGAACGGACATGTGTTCCTGGTCTATGTCTGGGGCGACGACAAGACGATGAAGGGCGCCATGGACGATGCGATCGCCGATGCGGCGACGCGCTCCACCCCCGCTGAAAAGCAGTCCGTTCTCGAACGCGCCAAGGAGCAGATCGAACTGGTCAAGAAGCAGAACGGCCGCGCTTTGATTCTGCGCGACTCCTTCCCCTCCGACGGCAACATGCATGACGGTTCGGACGTTCTGCAGTTCCATCCTGTCGCTCGCAGCAAAGGCAAGCTCAAGTTCGCGAACGCGCTCCGTTTGCGCGAACGCAATGCGGATGTGGTTGCCGCCGGCGCGGTCTATACCGGCGATGTCATTGCCGAATTCGTTCCTGCGTTCATCTATCATGACTCCCTGCTTCAGGGCAGTGCGAGCAAGTCCTTGCCGCCGATCGGCGAATGCATGAAAGGCCTTTGGATGAGCACCGGTCTCTATGACATCTACCGTCAGACGACCGCCGACTTCAAGTCCACGTGGATTCTTGGTATCGGCCGCGTCATCATGATGCTCGTCGGACTGCTTCTGATCTATCTCGCCATTGTAAAGGACTTCGAACCGCTTCTGCTCCTCCCGATCGGATTCGGCGCGTTGCTGGCGAACATTCCGCTCGCCGGAATCAGCGGCCCGACCGGTCTGCAAGGACTGATCTACAACGTCGGCATCGAATCCGGCGTGTTCCCGTTGCTGATCTTCATGGGCGTCGGCGCCATGACCGACTTTGGTCCGCTTCTGGCGAATCCGCGCATGGCTCTGCTTGGCGGCGCGGCGCAGTTCGGCATCTTCGCCGCCCTGCTCGGAGCTCTGGCTCTTAACGTCGTTCCGGGCATTGATTTCAATATGAAGGACGCCGCCTCCATCGGCATCATCGGCGGTGCGGACGGCCCGACCTCGATCTTCCTGACGACGCGTCTTTCTCCGTCGCTGCTCGGCGCCATCGCCGTCGCGGCCTATTCCTACATGGCGCTGGTGCCTGTCATTCAGCCGCCGATCATGAAGCTCTGCACGACCGCTGCGGAACGCAAGATCCGCATGAAGCAGCTTCGCAACGTTCCCAAGCTGGAAAAGATCTGCTTCCCGATCGTGATCACCCTGCTTTGCGCGTTCCTTCTTCCGGATGCGGCTCCGCTTTGCGGCATGCTGATGTTCGGCAACTTGATGCGCGAATGCGGCGTGGTGGAGCGTCTGAGCGATACCGCCCAGAACTCGCTGATCAACATCGTGACGATCTTCCTCGGAATTTCGGTCGGCTCCAAGCTGGAAGCCGTCCAGTTCCTCAGCATGCAGACGGTTGGCATTCTGATTCTCGGCTGCCTTGCGTTCTGCTTCGCCACGGCAGGCGGCGTTTTCTTCGCCCGCGTTATGAATTTGTTCTCCAAGGACAAGATCAATCCGCTGATCGGCGCGGCCGGCGTTTCCGCCGTTCCGATGGCGGCCCGCGTTGCGAACAAGCTCGGTCTTGAGTATGACAATCAGAACTTCCTTCTGATGCATGCCATGGGACCGAACGTCTCCGGCGTCATCGGTTCCGCCGTCGCGGCCGGCGTCCTTCTGAACCTCTTCTCGTAATTCGGGTTCGGTAAAAGAAAAAGCCGAGCGGAACGCGCGAAAGCGCGTTCCGCTTTTTTATTTTTCCGCACGCGCGACTTTTCCGGAGGCGGATGAAAGGGAGTCGCTCTTGTCTTCGCCGGATGGAGAATCTGCGTTCAACGGATTCGCGAACCGACGGAAAAGAGACTGAGCGCGCATCCTGGGCATTCGAAAAGGGGCTCTTCAGCATTTCATGCGATTCATCGCCGCAGTCCGAGAGGAGGACTTTAACGAACGGCTTCCTTTTGACTTGCGAGGACGAAGTTCATCGAAATTGAAATCATTCGGAACGCGTTTTTAGTCGGACGCGTTCGACATTGCCTTTTCGATGTGAAAAAAAGCCGCTTGCCCGAGCAGGGGCAGGCGGCTTTCGAACGAGCGGCTTTTCGCTCGCTCATCGATGCGCGTCAGCGGTTAGCGGTTGTCGTATCCCAAACGGATTCTGCGGAAGGCCTCCGGAAGCAGGGCGGGAAGGTCGTCGGCAATGACGCCCGGACCGCCGATCGGCGCAGCGATTTCTCCCGCTATGCCATGGCAATAGACGCCGGCGATGGCGGCTGGGAAGGCATGTCGCGCGATGCAGAGCAGCGCGGCGATGACGCCGGAAAGGATGTCGCCGCTGCCTGCAGTCGCAAGCGCAGGCGATCCGCTGAGATTGATGGAGTATTCGCCGGACGGCGACGCGACCACCGTGCGCGCGCCCTTGAGAACGACGGTCATGGCGGTGAGCTGGGCGAGCTTGACGGCACGTGTCGCACGACATGCGCACGGCATGAGTCCCAAGGCTTTTTCCAGGCGCGCCATTTCGCCTTCATGGGGCGTGACGATCGTCGGCGTGCCGAGTTCATTGAGCAGGGTCGGTTCCATGGAAATCAGATTGAGAGCATCGGCGTCGAGCAGAAGCGGCTTCTGTGCAGTGCGCATGACGAGACGAAGGAATGCGGACGTTTCATTTTGGTGGTCGATGCCGGGCCCGACGACGATCGCATCCTTGCCTTCGAGCAAAGAGGCGAGATGTTTGGCGGATTCCCTGCAGAAAACGCCGTTGGGGGCGGGGAGTCGCTTGATGATGAGCGCCTTCGGAAGAGAACAGAAGATTTCGACGTTCTCCGGAATGGCGACCGTGACAATGCCGGCTCCGGAGCGAAGCGCCGCCTCCGCGGCAAGGAAAGGCGCGGAGGGATAGGCCGCGCTTCCGCCAATGACGAGCACATGCCCGCGCTGATATTTGTGCGTATCGAAGGGCAGGGCGCGGACGTAACGACGGAAGTCGCGCATGCAGACGCACGGAATGAACTCCTTGATGTCGTCGATGTATTCCTCCGGGATGCCGATGTCAGCGACTCGGATTCGTCCGCAGCTCTTCGGGCCGTTTCCGAGGAGCATGCCTTGCTTGACGACGCCGAAGGTGACGGTCATGTCCGCACGGACGCATTGCTCAGAGACGAGTCCGGTATCTGGATCGAGGCCGGAGGGGATGTCGGCGGAAATGACGGTGTGATTGATCAGGTTGACCATAGAGATCCAATGGCGATATGGAGCTCGGAGCTGACCGGCGAAGCCTGTGCCAAGCATGGCGTCGATGATGACTGCAGAGTCGAGGTCGGTCAGTTCGAGCTTGAATTCGCGGGGAATATCCGCCGGGAGGTCGTTCCACGCGAGCAGAGCGTCGCCTTTGAGTTCGGAAGGCTTGGCGGCAAGCCATACTTTGACGTCATACCCCTGTTCCTTGAGGAAGCGTGCGGCAACGAGCCCGTCTCCGCCGTTGTTTCCATGTCCGGCCAAGATGGCGAAGAAGGAGCCGCAGTCTGCAAATTCAATCGCGTGCATGGCGAGAGCCTTGCCCGCGGCGGTCATGAGTTGATAAGAAGGAATGAATTTTTCCCGGATTGCGCGTCCGTCAAGGGTGCGCGCGACGACAGCTGATACTGCTTTCATGCGGTCACGCCTCCTGCAAAATGAAGGAAAGTTTCAGAAAACAATTTGCCCTATAAGCAAGTGCGGTGTAAATTTATATCACGTTTTCAGAATTTTCAACCTGTAAAAAATGCCGCAGAATAAGAAAATGGCGATTTTTGAGGAAAAACAGCCGAGGCCTTGGATAACGATCCTGCTGATCGCATCGGCGTTTCTTCTGGCGTATCCGCTTTGGAATCTGGGCGATCGCGAACTCTTTTGGAACGAGGGCGAATATGCGGTCGCGGCAAGCGAAATGTGGGTGTTTCCTCCGTTCGTAACATTGCATGATCAGGGAAGCACGGAGCTGCATCCCCTGTTTCCGCTGTTTGCGCGTCTGCTTCATTCGACCGGCCTTCCCATGGAGTTTTCTCTTCGCTTTCTGTCTGTCTTTCCACTTGCGATTCTGACGTTTCTGACGGGGCTTATCTGTTGGCGCGCGTCCGGACGACAGGCGGGCGCGGCGGCGGCGGTCGCGATGGCGACGTCGCTTCTGGTCGCGGAGAAAGGAGTGGAAGGGTATCCGCATCTTCTTGGAGCGCTTGTCCTGTACGGCGGATGGATTCTCTGGCTGTACGTCGGGATGGTGTGGTCGACATGGAACTTCGCCTGGGTGTTCGTGGGACTGTTCTCCGGCCTGTCGTTCTACGTGGGCGGCTTCAAGATGCTGATGTACTTTTTGTTCCCCCTCGCGCTTCAGCGGCGGCCGGCGACAATCTGGTCTAAGATGAAGCATCCGAACTTCTATCTTGCGATTCTGATCCTTGGCGGTTTCATTCTTCTATGGCTTGCGCCGCAGTGGATGTCTTACGGGGAGCGGACGATGCTGCAGCCGGAGCCGTTCCATTTCCAGACAGGAAAATGGCTGATGCACGTCGTCCAGTTTCCGCTGGAATTTCTGATTCGCTTCTTTCCATGGTCCCTGATGATGTGGGCTCCGTTCTGCGCGGCGCTGATTCCTTTGGAAGGGAACCCGATTCTGATGAAGTTTCACAGAACGCTCTTTTGGGGGCTTGCCGTGTTGCTTTGGCTGGATCCTGCGACGAAGGTGCGAGATCTGATTTATTTGGCTCCGGTCGTCGCCGTTCTGGTCGGGATGAGCTATTGGATCGTGGTGCGGCGATACGGCGGCTCCTTCTGTCGCCTGTTCCGCTGGATGTCGTACCTGCTTCTTGCAAGCGCGATTGTTTCGCTCGCATACTTTCTAGCTCCGCCGGACGCGCTGAAAGCGTCTCTGACGGCGTTGGAGCCATGGATCGGAAAGAACATGCAGAATCTTTCGCGCGACCTGGCTCCGTTCCGGTGTTGCGAGCTGTCTCTTTCGGCGCTGCTTGCGATTTTGGTCTGCATCTTTTCCATTCGGAAGCGAGGAGCGAAAGTCTGGCTGCTTTATTTGGGCGTTTTTACGGCGTTCATGCTTCAGTTCTGGGCGGTAGTGAATCCGACGCGCATCCCCAAGCGTGCGAAGGAGACGTTCGGAAAGATGATACGGTCCGTTTTGGAGACAAGGGAGGGACGGCTTCCCGATCAGCTCTATCTGGATCCTCAGATCGTGGGGTTGTACTCGGAAACCTACTATATGGGGCTGCCGGTGACGGCACGGTCCCCGGAGCGCATCGCCGAGGACGAGAATCCGGTCTACATTCTGAGCGCGGACGTGTTTCCCGCTTCAATGTCGCGGAAATGGACTCCGTTGCATCAGAGCGAGTACAGGGGCCGCACGCTGTATCTCTA
>CAZAAM010000028.1:0-15207 GCA_964483055.1 uncultured Victivallales bacterium | reverse complement strand
AGGCTTCATCGTCGGTATCCGCGACGCCTCCGATTCGAAGTTCTATGTCAATTTCGGCGGCTGGGGAAATTCGAAGCACGCGAATCAGGAAGGAATGTCCGCCACCGGCGAAATCCTCCGGCAAAGCCGCGGTTCGATCCGTGACGGAGAATGGCGTCAAGTCAAAATCATCTTGAACAAGGATCTCATCACAGTTCAGCTCGACGGCAAGACGCTCTTCTCCCGCGTTCGCTCGCCGGAACCAAGCAATGCGACGTTCTTCTCTGTCTGCGGATACGATCAGAAGACAAAGGAATTCATCGTGAAGTGCGTCAACGTGGCGGACTCCGATCGCAAGCTTGAAATCGATTTCGGCGGGATTTCCATCCCAACCCAGCGAGCGAAGCGCATGACGCTTTCCGGCGACAAGTACGCGAGAAACGACTTGGACAATCCGGAACGCTGCGTCCCGGTCTATGACCGTGTCAATGCTGCCGGAAAAACCTTCCGCACGACTCTCAAGCCGTATTCTCTGACCGTCTTCCGTTTCAAACGCTCCGATTCCGGCGCGAAGCAATAAGCGGACGGGATGCGTCTTGCACCCCTCCTGCCGCCGCGACCCTCCGTCCTCCCTGGGCGGAGGGTTCTTTTTTGACTGCGAATTGAAGATCCGGGCCATTCGATTCTTCGGACCGCTTTCTTCCATATCATGCAAGAAGTTGTGATCATGAAACGCGGATGACGATGTTTTTTCGCTTTTTTTTGCTTTTTCTGTTAGATTGTGGACGTGTTCCGTGTATATTATGATAACTGATTTTCGGCGCATAGCCGCCGAGGAGAGCTGACCCAACCCGAAAGGAACAATCTCATGCAAATGATCCGAAACGTCTGTCTTGCGACAGCACTTTCCGTCTCCGCCCTCGCATTCGCCGCGGACCCGGTCAAGATCTCGCTGGACTTCGAGAAACAGGGCCATGCGGTCCCGGAAACCCTCTGGGGCGTCTTCTTTGAAGACATCAACTACTCCGGCGACGGAGGAGTCTATCCGGAACTGATCGCCAACCGAGGCTTCGACTGGCAAATCGAAGGCTGGAAGACGGTTCGCAATATTCCGCACCTCGATCTTGGCGGATGGACCGAGGACTATCGAGGCGGCGCGATGGCCCGCGTCACCCGTCGCTACGCCAAACCCGTGCATGAAGCGACCCCGTGCTATCTTCGGATCGAGTCGTTCGGAGCGGGCGACGGCTGCGGCATCCGCAACGACGGCTTCGGAGGCATTGCCGTGAAGGAAGGCGCGAAATACGACCTCTCCTTCTACGCCCGCGCGCTTGACTCTTATAAAGGCGGAATCCGCGTCGTGCTGGAGGACAACAACGGAAATGAACTCTGCCGCTATGAAGTCCCGAACTCGGAACTCTCCATCGCGCCCTCCACGAACGAACCGAACAAGCTGATTCTTCCCGATTGGAAGCGCTACGAAGCCGTCTTCACCGCTCCCAGAACCGTCAAAGACGCGCATCTTTCCGTCCTGATGGACGCTCCCGGCATCATCGAAATCGAACAGGTCTCTCTTTTCCCGCAGGACACGTTCAACGGCCGCAAGAACGGTCTCCGCAAGGATCTCGTTCAAATGGTCAAGGATCTGAAGCCCGCCGTCCTGCGCTTTCCGGGCGGATGCATCACCGAAGGCTGCGACTTCGCCAATTGGTACGACTGGAAGCTGTCCGTCGGCGACGGCTCTCTTGAGTCCCGCCCATGCAATTGGAACCGCTGGGGCTACTGGCAGACTTTCGGTCTCGGATACTACGAATATTTTCTTCTCTGCGAGGATGTCGGAGCCGAGCCGATTCCCGTCGTCGGAGCCGGCGTGACCTGCCAATTCCAAAACGCGCAGTTCGCTCCGATGGAATCCATGCCCTACTTCATTCAGAACGTGCTCGATCTGATCGAATTCGCTAACGGTCCGGTCGACAGCAAGTGGGGCGGTCTCCGCGCCAAAATGGGGCATCCCGAGCCGTTCAACATGAAGTACGTCGGCATCGGCAATGAAAACTGGGATCAGGGATATCTTGATCGCTACAAGGTCATCCGGACGGCAGTCAAGGAAAAGCATCCCGGAATCAAGATCATCTCTTCCTCCGGACCCGCGCCCTCCGACAGAAGATTCCACCTTGCCTGGTCGCAACTGAATCCCACGAACGCGGATCTCGTCGACGAGCATTACTATGTCACCGCCGACTGGCTGCTGAAGAACACCCGCCGCTACGACAGCTATGATCGCAATGGATGCAAGGTCTTTGCCGGCGAATATGCGTGCAACCGCGGCCCGTACAACGGAAACATCCTTTACGCCGCGCTCTGCGAAGCGGCCATGATGACCGGTTTCGAGCGCAATTCCGACGTCGTTGAAATGACCGCCTACGCTCCGCTCTTCGCCAAGGTCGGAAACACCCAGTGGGCCGTCGACTTGATTCATTTCGACAACACCCGCGTCTTCGGAACCCCGAACTACTACGTCCAAAAGCTTTTCTCCACCAACCGCCCGACCCGCTACGTCCCCTCCGTGCAAACAATTGAAAATCCGGATGCGGCCGCGAAAGAAAAAGGCGGCGGCATCATTCTCCGCACGTGGAACACGGAGGCGGAATTCCGCAACATCAACATCATCGATCGCGAAGACAAGCCGCTCGGTCCGAACATGAACGCCCTTGAATCCTGGACAGGTCCGCGCAACGGCGCGTGGAGCATGCGCGACGGAGTCATTCGTCAAAGAGACGTTCGCGGCGATTATTCGCTTCGCAGCGGCGACTTCAAGTGGAACGAATTCTCGCTTCTCTTCGAGGCGCGCGCGGTCAACGGAGAGGAAGGCTTCATCATCGGCCTCCTCGACAATACGAATTCCAAATTCTTCGTCAATCTTGGCGGCTGGAACAACACCAAGAGCGCCATCCAGGGATCCGAGGAAGGCATTTTGCACGAATCCGGCAAGACCATTGAAAAGAATCGCTGGCACAAGGTGCGCATCGATCTCTTCGACGGCAAGGTTTCCGTGAACGTCGACGGCGAAGAGGTCTTCTCCAATATCACGATTCCCGAGCAGGAGAATCCGGAATTCTTCTCTGTCAGCGGCGTGGACGAGACAACCGATGAAATCATCGTCAAGTGCGTCAATACGGCCGCCACGCATCGCGAGGTCGTCATCGATTTCGGTTCTCTCTCTCTGCCGGAACAAATGGCGAAACGCATCATTCTAACCGGCGACAAGGAAATGCGCAACGATCTGGACAATCCGTTCCGTTGCGTTCCGGTCGAAGGAGAGGCGAAGGTCTCCGGAACTGACTTCCGTGATACGCTCCCGCCCTACTCTCTCGTCGTCTATCGCTTCAAGAAATAATCCGACGCGGACGAAATCCGCGACAATGAAACGATCCGCCGCGCATGAAGCGCGGCCGGATCGTTTTTTTGTTTGCCGTCGGCGACGCGAAGCAAGCCTTGTCTTGTGCGCGCCCGTGCGTCGCACGAACAGGGGAGAGCGACGTTTTTCTCGAATTCTTCGGAAAGCGCGAATTTCGCAAAAAGAATAAAGAATCAAAGACCGAATTTTCATGCGCATCGAACTTGACTTTCCGCTCTTTTGCGTGTAGATTATGTCGCAATGCTGACCTCACCATCCAACAACAAGTAGGAGGCAATGCCAATGTCCGGCAACATGATCACCGTCGACGGCAATTACGCCGCCGCGCACGTCGCTTACGCCTTGAGCGAAGTCGCCGCCATCTACCCGATCACCCCCTCGTCCACCATGGGCGAATGGGTCGACGAGTGGGCGAGCCAAGGCAAGAAAAACATCTGGGGCAAGGAAGTTTCCGTCGCTGAAATGCAAAGCGAAGCCGGCGCCGCCGGCGCAGTCCACGGGTCCCTTGTCGCAGGTTCTCTCACCAGCACCTACACCGCATCTCAGGGACTCCTCCTGATGATTCCGAACATGTACAAGATCGCCGGCGAACTCATCCCGACGGTCTTTCATGTTTCTGCACGCGCGTTGGCCTGTCAGTCGCTCGCCATCTTCGGCGACCATTCCGACGTCATGGCCTGTCGCAACACTGGCTTCGCGCTGATGTCCGCTGCGAGCGTTCAGGAAGAAATGGATCTTGCGCTCGTCTCCCATCTCGCAACCCTCAAGAGCCGCGTTCCGTTCCTGAGCTTTTTCGACGGATTCCGCACCTCGCATGAAGTCCACAAGATCGAAGAAATCTCCTATGAAACGATCGCGTCCCTCGTCGAAGAAAAGTACATCCGCGAATTCCGCGAACGCGCTCTCCGTCCCGACAAGCCGCAAGTGAATGTCGGCGCCCAAAACCCGGACGTCTACTTCCAGGGGCGCGAGACGGTCAACAAGTTCTATGAGGCCGTCCCGGGCATCGTTCAGGAATACATGGACAAGGTCGCCGCCAAGACCGGACGCCAGTATCACCTGTTCGACTACGTCGGCGCCCAGGACGCCACGGACGTTATCGTCGCCATGGGTTCCGGCTGTGAAACGATCGAAGAAACGATCGACTACCTGAATGAAAAACGCGGCACGAAGTACGGCCTTGTCAAGGTGCACCTGTATCGTCCGTTCTTCGTGGAAGCCTTCCTGAAGGCTCTCCCCGCGACGGTCAAGCGCATTGCGGTTCTCGACCGCACCAAGGAACCGGGCGCCATCGGCGAACCGCTCTATCTCGATGTCGTCACCGCCCTCGCCGGCAAGGACGTCACGATCATTGGCGGCCGCTACGGGCTTAGCTCCAAGGAATTCACGCCGAGCATGGTCCTCGCCGTCTACAAGCACCTCGCAGCCGGCGGATTCCATGGATTCACGGTCGGCATCGACGACGACGTTTCCAATATTTCTCTCAAAGTCGAAGAAGAGATCGTCACCGAGCCGGAAGGCACGCACAACTGCATGTTCTGGGGTCTCGGCGGCGACGGCACCGTCGGCGCGAACAAGAACTCCATCAAGATCATCGGACAATACCGCAGCGACATGGATGCGCAGGCCTATTTCTCCTACGACAGCAAAAAGTCGTTCGGCGTCACGGTCAGCCACCTTCGCTTCGGTGAAAAGCCCATCAAGTCCACCTACCTCATCACCAGCCCGGACTTCGTCTCCTGTTCCGCGTTCTCCTACGTCGGACGCTACGACCTGCTCAAGGGCATCAAGGAAGGCGGCACGTTCCTGCTGAACAGCCACTATTCCAACGAGGAAGTCTTCAATCATCTCACCCGCGACATGCAGAAGACGATCATCGACAAGAAGATCAAATTCTACAACATCAACGCGGAAGAGATCATTCGTCAGCAGCCCGGTCTCCGCGGCAAGGGCGCCAACACCGTCATGATGGTCGCCTACTTCAAGGTCTCCGGCATCATTCCGTTCGAGCAGGCCTATGAAGGCATGAAGCACATGACCGAAAAGACCTTCAAAAAGAAAGGCGACGACATCGTCAAGATGAACCTTGCGCTGATCGACGCCGCGGTCGACGCCTGTCAGCCCGCAAAGGTCCCGGCCTCCCTCGACGGCGTTCCCTGCGCCGAACAGGTCAAGCTCCTCCCGGACGACGCCGACGAATTCGCAAAGAAGATCATTGAACCGGTGATGAAGCTTCAGGGCGACAACGTCCCTGTCTCCGCCATGAGCGTCGACGGCAAGATCCCCACCGGCACCGCCTGTCTTGAAAAACGCGGCATCGCTCCGCGCGTTCCGCACTGGAACGCCGCGAACTGCATTCAGTGCGCCATCTGCGCGATGTCCTGTCCGCACGCCGCGATCCGCACGAAGCTGATTGCGCCGGAAAACCTCTCCGATGCGCCGGCCTCCTTCAACACGGTCGATGCTATCCCGAAGAAGGATCCCGCCTACAAGTTCAAAGTCCAGGTTTACATCGAAGACTGCACCGGATGCGGCGTCTGCCTCGATCAGTGCCCGAAGTCCAAAATGGCCGACGACAAGAAGGCGCTCGTTTGGAGCACCCTCGAAAAGGAACGCGAAGAAGGTCAGAACACGAACGAAGCGTATTTCGACGCCCTGCCTGACAACGTGCTTGGACCGAATTCCGTTTCCACCGTCAAGGGCGCCATGCTCCGCAAGCCGCTCTTTGAGTTCTCCGGAGCTTGCGCCGGATGCGGAGAAACTCCATATGTCAAGCTCATGGCTCAGCTCTTCGGCGAAAACGCCCTCATCGCAAACGCCACCGGATGCTCCAGCATCTACGGCGGCACCTTCCCGACCATCCCGTACACCAAGACCAAGTGCGGACGCGGTCCGGCGTGGGCGAACAGCCTCTTCGAAGACAACGCCGAGTTCGGCTTCGGCATGCGTCTCGCCGTCGATCAGAACCGCGCCATTCTCAAGGAATACGTCGGCAAGGTTCTCGCCTGCGACAAGGCTCCCGCCGAGGTCAAGGACGCCATCAACAAGGCCATGAGCTTCTGGGACGACTCCAAGACGCCGGAAGCGATCGCCGCTCAAAAGAACGCCAAGGAAGTCATTGCAAAGACTCTCGAAACCTGTTCCTGCGACGACAAGGCCGCTCTCCGCAAGGTTTATGAGCTCAGCGACTATTTCTGCGACAAGAGCATCTGGATCGTCGGCGGCGACGGATGGGCCAACGACATCGGCTACGGCGGCATTGACCATGTCGTCGCGCAGAACCGCAACGTCAACATCCTCGTCCTTGACACCGAAGTCTATTCCAATACCGGCGGACAGGCCTCCAAGGCCACCCCGACCGGCGCGGTCGCCAAGTTCGCCACCGGCGGAAAGAAGACCTACAAGAAGAACATGGGCTTCATGTGCATGAGCTACGGATACGTCTATGTCGCATCCGTCGCCATGGGCGCGGACCGCAATCAGGTTCTCAAGGCCTTCCAGGAAGCCGAAGCCTACAACGGTCCGTCCATCATCTTCGCGTATGCGCCCTGCATCGCTCATGGCATCGACATGAGCAAGACGCAGTCCGAAGAAAAGCGCGCGGTCGACGCCGGCTACTGGCCGCTCTACCGCTACAATCCGTCCAAGGAAGTTCCGTTCAGCTGGGACGCCAAGCCCGCCACCGGAAACTTCCAGGAATTCATCCGCAGCGAGGGTCGTTACAAGTCCCTGCTCAAGACGAATCCCTCCGCGGCGGAAGAGCTTTACTCGCAGGCTGAGATCGATGCGGCAAAACGCATGGAATTCTACCGCGAAGTCGGCAAGCTGATGAAGTAAGCCGAGCTCATTCCAACGGAATGAACAACGCCTCCCGGAATCTCTTCCGGGGGGCGTTTCTTATTTTCTCTTTCTCTCTTCGCGGCAGCCAAATCAAAGCGAATTCACAAAGACGAATTCGGAACGACTGAGCGAGCGCGCGACAAAAAGCGAATTGCATGATAATCAAATTTCGGATTCAGGCTAAAAAATCGCATCGACAAAGAAGTCCGTTTCATGCGAATTCAATGCCATATGATCATTCTTAAATTCGCTCCGCCCCTCCATTCGAATCCGGCGGTCCTCATGCGCATTCGCCCGGCAAGTCCTGAAGAAGGCTTCCAAACAGCCTCGGCAATTCCTCAATGGACGTCGTCCCCCCTCTCCCAGCGCAAGATTTGCATAGAAAATTTCCTGCCGCTTCATCCGCGAAAATACCGATGCAATTTTCCTGTCCGGTTGCGATCCTTGGCTGGAAATCGATGAAACCATATTTTTTTGTTAATTTATTACTATTTTTCATTTGATTTTTTTTCGCAATGTATTTATTTTATGAAACAGAGGGGGAACCATCATCTAATAAGAATGCGGGAGATACAGGCATGTCGGAAGAAAAGTCGAATCAATCATCCATCTCCGAGCAAAAGTACACGGAGGATTTGGAAAGTCTCCTGTTCCAAGGACAAGGAGACAGGATTGCCCTTGCCGATCTCAAGGAGCATATCGGAGGTCCAGTCGTCTCCATTGCGCTTCATGCCGTAATTCTGATCCTCATGGCGACCATATTCGCGACGGAAGCTCAAGTCCGTCAGGAGCAGCCGAAAATCGTCGTGCAGGCGCAAGAAGCGGAAGTCGTGAAGCCGCCGGAAGACGAAATGGAAGAACTCTACGAAATTCCTGAGCAGTTCGAAACGACCGAAATGATCGTAACGGATCTTCCGCCCATGCGCGCGGCTCTGAACCGCGCGCCGCTGACGGAAGCGGTCGCCATGACGGAAGACGTTGCGACGGAAGCGATTCCTTTGGATATCGAGCTTTCCGCACTGACGACGACAGACAGCAATTCGGCCCTGAAGATGAGCGGATTGACAGCGTTCGGACGGGCTGCCGGGGGCAAGCGCGACGGAAGAAGCGGCATGGACGCCATCGCCCGCGCGACGATGTTGCAAGGCGTCTTCTACGATCTGAAACAGACCCCGCGCAAGAAGCCGTCCGAAATCGGCGAAAAACTGATCGGACAGCAGGACTGGTTTCAAAAACGAGGTCAAATGGCGCAACTGTACAAAATGACATATCGGATTCTGTGCGATTTCGTCGGAAGCGACTGGGAGCGCGTCGTCAACGATGGAAAGATCAGCTATCCCTTCTTTCAGGAGAAATTCTTTTCTCCGCGCGTTCGACTGATGAACTCCTGCCTTTACATCCCCACGATCCCCGCCCAAGAAGCGCCGAAGGCTTTCCGCTGCGAAGACGAAGTGAAGCCGAGCACATGGGTTGCCATCTATGGAGGAAGCGTCGTCGCGCCCCGCACGGGCAAGTTCCGATTCGTCGGCTCCGCGGACGACATTCTCGCCGTGCGCTTCAACGGCGAACGCGTCTTCGACTACGGCTATTCCATCGCCACCCTGGCTTGCGGAAACAACGCCGCAGTCAAGAAAGCCATCAGCAAGCACGATCTATCCGAACTCGATCCGGAAGTCGCGAAACGCTTCCGGGCGAGTCCGCTCTTTGCAGAACCGTTGCCGATCCGGCATCCTCAAGGGGCATGGGGACAAGGCGTCTGCGCCGGCAAAACATTCAGCGTCGAAAGAGGAAAGTCTTACGATATCGACATTCTGATTTCCGAAATTCCCGGCGGACAATTTCAATGCGCCCTCTTCATCGAGCAGACGGATCCGAAGATCGAGTATGAAAAAGATCGCAACGGATGTCCCATTCTTCCGCTTTTTTGGACGACGAAAACCATTCCGACGCGCGACAGCCGAATCGGCGGACTCATTCCATTCGACCGTTCCGGCCCCGTCTGGCGCGTCCGAACGGAAAAACGCAAGAAGCAGGCGAAAGAAGACGATATCTCTCTCTGAAGCTGCGCTGCGCAGCCGCTTCCGCGAAACGATAAAAAAAGCTCCGGAGAAGGAAGCCTTCTCCAGAGCCTGTCGTCGCAACGAGCAGCGTGTCACGCATTCATCGCGACTGCGTTGTCAATGTGTTCCTTGATGTTTTTCAGCAAGTCCGAATTGGCAAGATCGCCCTTTGCGGCCGCAATGGCGTTGAAATCGCTCTGGTTCAGAACCTGATCGCCGATCGTCACGCAAATCGTGCCGGTGGCGTTCGGGCGCGAAGAAAATGCGGCGTCCATGTCGATCCGATCCTGGTAGCCTTTGCTTTGGACGTAATTGGATATCTGATCGACGAGCTCCTTGCCTGGGCAGTTTTCCTGCTTCGTGCAGATGGTGACGGTGATCATCGTGCGATCTTTGGCGGTGCCGCGCATGAGCGGAATTTTCGCGTCGAAGATCTGACTGCGGTTGCTGTATCCGGTATGAAGCATCTTATGCGCTTCATGAGAGCCCGGATGTCCGCCGATATATTCGGCATAGCAACGGGAGACCATGAAGTTGTCCTGCGGCTTCTGCACCTGCTGACGCTTGTCCTCGGTGTAGAGGCCCTGCTGGCGCATAAGGCGGATCTGGTCGGTGACCCCGATCGGCTGACCGCCTCCGGAAATGCATCCTCCGGGACACGCCATGACTTCGATGAAGTGGTATTCGGCCTTTCCGGAGCGAATTTCGTTCAGCAGCTTTTTGGCGTTGGCGAGGCCGTGAACAACGGCGACCTTGACTTCCTTGCCGCCGACATTCAGCTTTGCTTCACGGAAGACGCCCATGCCGCGAACCTCGGTGAAGTTCACCCTCTCAAGCGGCTTTCCTTCGAGCTTCTCGACCGCATAACGGAGCGCAGCCTCCATGACGCCGCCGGTAGTGCCGAAGATGACGCCGCCGCCGGTGGAGAATCCCATCGGCATGTCGAACGCTTCCGGCTCCAGTTCGTTCAGATGAATGCCCATGGAGGAGATCATGCGCTGAACTTCGCTCGTCGTCACGACGATGTCAATGTCCGGGCGTCCGCCGTTGAGATATTTCGGCAGTTGCGCCTCGTATTTCTTTGCGGTGCACGGCATGATGGAGACGACGACGAGATCCTCGCGACGGCAGCCGAGCTGTTCCGGCAGGACCTTCTTCGCGACGGAGCCGAACATGCCTTGCGGGGAGCGGCAGGTGGAAAGATTCGGAAGGAATTCCGGGAAATAGATTTCGCAGTACTTGACCCATGCGGGGCAGCAGCTCGTGAACATCGGGAGCGTCCCGCCCTTCGCGACGCGATCGAGCAGCTCCGTGGCCTCCTCGAAAATCGTCATATCGGCGGTGAAGCTCGTGTCATAGACGTGCTTGACGCCCATGAGCTTCAGGGCGGCGACGAGCTTGCCTGCCACGTTCTCGCCAGGCTTGGCGCCGAAAGCCTCTCCCAGCGCGACACGGACGGCCGGCGCGACCTGGGCGACCACAGTCTTGTTCTTGTCATAAATCGCGTCCCAGAAGCGCATGCGATCCTGCTTCGGGATGATGGCGCCGGTCGGACAGACGGCGGCGCACTGTCCGCAGTTGACGCACTCGACCTTGCCGAGTTCGGCGTCAAGAGCGGGGACGACACGGGCGTTGCTGCCGCGATTGGCGAAGTCGATGGCGCCGATGCCCTGCATTTCCGAGCACACGCGAACGCAGTCGCCGCACAGCACGCACTTGTTCGGATCGCGCACGAGAGAGGGCGAGGAGAAGTCGATCGGATCCTTGCGCTCGATCGGCTTGAAGCGAATCGTCTCGACGCCGAGCTGATGCGCGATAATCTGAAGCGTGCATGTCGCGCTGCGGGCGCAGGTCGGACATTCCAGATTGTGGTCGGCAAGCAGAAGTTCGATGCTGATCTTGCGCATTTCGCGCAATTCCTTCGTATCCGTATGGATCACCATGCCGGGAGCCGGCGCGGTGGAGCATGCGGCCATGATTCCGCGTCCTTCGACGAGGCAGAGGCACAAGCGGCAGGCGCCGTAGATGCTCAATTCCGAGTGATAGCAGAAGGTCGGCATTTCGATGCCGGCCTTGCGGATGACCTCAAGCAGGTTCCGCTCGTTCGTGAACGAAACGACGCGTCCGTTCACAGTCAAAGTCTTTTTCTCAATATCCATGATGTTTGTCTCCTTCCGTTCAAATTCCGCTGATGGCGCCGAAATTGCAAGCGGCCTTGCAGGCGCCGCACTTGATGCACTTGTCCGCATCGATGACGTGCGGCTTTCTCAGTTCGCCAGAGATTGCGCCAACCGGACACTTGCGGGCGCAGGCCGTGCAACCCTTGCACTTCTCCGGATCGATTTCCGGACGCGCAAGAGCCTTGCATTCGCCGGCCGGGCAGATCTTCTTGAAAACGTGCGCTTCGTACTCTTCGCGGAAGTAGCGGAGCGTGGAAAGCACCGGATTCGGAGCCGTCTTGCCGAGACCGCAGAGGGATCCGAGCTGAACCGCTTTCGCCGTGCGCTCCAAAAGATCGAGCGTCTCAGCAGTGCCGCGTCCGTCGATGATGTCGTCAAGGAGAGCAAGCATCTGACGCGTTCCTTCGCGGCAAGGAACGCATTTGCCGCAGGATTCGTTCTGAGTGAAGCGCATGAAGAAGCGGGCGATGCGAACCATGCAGGTCTGCTTGTTCATAACGACGAGTCCGCCGGATCCGACCATCGCGCCGGCGCTCTTCAGGGAGTCGAAGTCAAGAGGAAGATCCAGCAGCGCAGGCATCAGGCAGCCGCCGGAGGGTCCGCCGATCTGAACGCTCTTGAAGTCCTCGCCCGTCACGCGGCCCGCGTTGTCCGTCACGCCGCCGCCGATGTTGTAGACGATCTCTCGCAGAGTGGTTCCGAACGGGACTTCGATGAGGCCGGTGTTGGCGACGTGCCCGGTGAGAGCGAACGTCTTCGTTCCGGGCGACTTCTCCGTTCCAACCTTGCGATAGGCTTCGGCTCCCTCGCGAATGATGTACGCGACGCTGGCAAGCGTTTCAACATTGTTGATGACGGTCGGCTTTCCGTAGAGTCCCTTCTGGGCCGGGAACGGCGGCTTCGGCATGGGCATGCCGCGCTTGCCTTCCACGGATGCGATAAGAGCGGTTTCCTCGCCGCAGACGAAGGCGCCCGCGCCTTCCATCACGCGAATGCGGAAGTTGAAATCCGATCCGAAAAGATGATCGCCGAGCAGTCCGTGCTTTTCGGCGTCTTCGATGGCATGACGCATGCGCTGAACGGCAAGCGGATACTCCGCGCGAACGTAGACGACGCCCTCGTCGGCTCCGATCGCCTTGCCGGCGATCATCATGCCTTCCAGAACGGCGTGCGGATTGCCTTCCATGACGGAGCGATCCATGAATGCGCCCGGGTCGCCCTCGTCGCCGTTGCAGATGACGTACTTCTTCGGACCAGGCGATGCAAGCGTGAACTTCCACTTCAGTCCGGTGGGGAAGCCGCCGCCGCCGCGGCCGCGCAGTCCTGCGTCGATCATGGTCTGAACGACGTTTTCCGGAGTCATTTCAAGAATGGCCTTGCGTGCGGCGACGTACCCTTTGCGATAGATGTATTCGTTCACGTCGTCCGGTTCGATCATGTAGTTCGCGAGGACGACGCGATTCTGCCGCGTATAGAATTCGATTTCATTCTCATGACGACAGAGCTTCTTCGTCACGGGGTTGACATAGACCAAACGGTCGATGATTTCGCCGTGAACGAGCGTCTTGTCGACGATTTCGGCCGCATCTTCCGGACGAACATGACAATAAAAGATGCCTTCCGGTTCAATGCGCAGGAGCGGGCCCTGCTGACAGAAGCCCTGGCAGCCGCTCTTGGAGAAGTAGGTGCCATCGAACGGCTTGTCCTCATGCTTGTCGAGCATGACTTCGACTTTCTCTCCGACTTTCTCCAGTTCCTTGCAGATGGCGTCGCGAACCTTCAGGGCGCCATTTGCGATGCAGCCCGTTCCGCCGCAAACGATGATGCGGCGCTTCAGACTCGTGATGTTCTTCTTGTATTCCGCAGCGATCTTTTCCAGATCGGGAAGCACGACATTCGCTTTCATCAGGCACCTCTTTCCGTTTGCTCGGTTTCTTTCGACTTGATTTCATCCAGGATCTTTTCCACTTCCGCCGGCGTGCACTGCCCGTGCACGACGTCGTCCACGACCATCACAGGCGCGAGTCCGCAGGCGCCGAGACAGCTGACCAGCTCCAGCGTGAACATCAGATCATCGGTCGTGCGCTTTTCGTCGCTGAGTCCGAGCTTCTTGTAAATCGCCTCGATCAAGCCCTGCGACTTCTTGACGTGGCAGGCGGTTCCGTCGCAGACGCGCAGGATGTGACGTCCTTTCGGCTGAAGCGAGAAATGGGCGTAGAACGTCGCGACGCCGTAGACATGCGCAACGGGAACGTCGAGCGAAGTAGCCACATAGCTGATGACATCGCGCGGGAGGTACTGGTACACTTCCTGAACCTGTTGAAGGATCGGAATCAGGCGGGAGGGATCATTGCCGTTCCGTTCGAGAATCTCGTTGACGGAAGCGAGGCGCTGAATCATCGCCTGCGTCTTTTCAATCGTTTCCTGCATTTGCTTTCTCCTTGAGGGGGTTGAATGTTGAATTCGGGTTAAACATAGCTTATTTCCGTCTTTTTCAGGTAACCTTCTTCCAATGTCCGCGCAATGCGCTTGACGACGTTGCGCCTCAGCTCCAGATCTTCGGGAAGATTCGGATCCTGATGCGCCTCATTGATGCGCGTGCCGACAACGAAGCGGATGATGTCGTTCCGAAGCATCATTTCCTGGAGTCGCCCGGCCGGATCGTCATGATGGATTCCGTCGCGCGCCTCCAGATAGGCGGCCGTCTTCGTCAGAGTGCAGATGCCCTCCGTCACGAGGCCGATTCCCTCCATGCGCGATTCCGGCGGCATGTCCGACGGCATGGCGGCAAGATCCGTCTCCAGCTTGCGCCCCAGTTCGCGCGCGACGATTTCCGCACTCGTGCCGCCGCAAACCGCCGTATCGCCGGAAAAGGATCGGAGCATTTCCGCGCATTCGTGATCGTGGGAGGGATCGTAGGGCGGTCCGGTGAACAGCAGCATCGTGCGAGGAAGCCGAAAATAAAGAACCGCGCATGTCATGTCATCCTTGTTGCGGCGGTCGGGCTCCTTGGTCAGGGCTTCCCGAATCAGAAGGTCCGCGATCTCATGCGCGCCGATTTCGCCGTTCTCACGGATCAAGCGGGAAAGGAACGAAGCGACGCCGGACTCTTCCCATCCGAGCGGAAACTCGCGCGATCCCATCGCGGCCTGACTGATTCCATCGGAAAAGAAGACGACCCGATCGCCAAGTCCGGCCTGAAACGAACTCACGCGCATTGAACGATCGTCATGCATCGGCGATTCGATCACGTCGCAGGGAACGTCCGCCCGTTCCGCTCCATGAAAGAGCTGAAACGCAGGATTGCCCATTTCAATGACGCGCACGGCTCCGTCCGGCGTGGCGTTCAGAATTGTGAATGTCGCATAGCTGATCTTGCGAACGCTGCATGCCGGGAGCGCGCTCATCATGATCTCAGCTGCATGCCGGATCTCGTCCGTATGCTCGCGTGCGAACTTCAAAGCCATGGACGCGGTCATCGATGCAAGCACGTTGGCCTTGACTCCGCTGCCCAAGCCGTCGGAAAGCGCCGCCAGAACGCGTCCTCCCTCCTGCTTCTTGAAATGAAAAGCGTCGCCGCAGGCGTCCTCGCCCCACTTGCGGCACTGCGCGAATCCGAGATCAATGAAGAGGCCGTCGTTCATGTTCAATCCTTTTCCTGACCTGAATCCGTCGGAACGTCCGCATAGTTGTCCGCGATGGAGCGCAGCAGGATCTCCGTATCGGCCAT
>CAZAAM010000027.1:8457-15661 GCA_964483055.1 uncultured Victivallales bacterium | reverse complement strand
GCCTGCGCCCGACAGAGCTTGAATCCATTCCATTCGCCCGGATTGTGCGACGCGGTGATCATGACGCTTCCGTCGACGCCCAGCTTGCCGTTCGCGTGGTAGCACATCGGCGTGGAGCAGAGGCCGAGATCCACCACGTCCGCGCCCTGTTCCATGGCTCCCTTTGCGAATGCGCGGAAGAGAGGCTCCGAGTGCGGGCGCATGTCGCGTCCGACGACGATCTTCCTTGCGCCGGTGAATACGATATAGGCGCGCGCGATGCGCTCGGCGATTTCCTCGTTCAATTGAGTCGGATATACGCCGCGGATGTCATAAGCTTTGAAAATGCCGGACATGGGATGGATCTCCTTGAGGTTGCGTTTGCGGTTCGAAAAGATTTTTAAAAATCTTCCCGGTCAGCCTTACAATACTGCGAAAAGCCGTAAATGTCAAGACGGAGCGCATCGCTTTTTGCGCATAGTGGAATCTTGGTCCGGCGTGCGTTTTCGAACCGTGCGGAAGAATAAATCTTTGGTTTGATTTTTCTCGTTCGGATGCGTCGCAGCTTGATTTCATGCCGAATTTTCTTCGAATTTTTGGAATTTTTCACAAAAAAACACTTGCGGACGAAAAAAACAAGGTTGTATTTTCATTTTTCGCGCATTATAATTAGTCATGCCTCATCCGATCCCGATTTCTCTTCCGAGAACATCGTTTTCCCTTTGTCAACCCCTGTTCAGGAGGTGCAAACCATGTGTCCCGAAAGCAAGACGGCGGATTGCCGATGCGCCGCTTCCGACGAGAAGCGCTACGCCGAGTTGGAAGCCTACATCGATTCACTGCCATTGGACGAGAAGCCGGAGCGAAAACGCGGCTTTTTGATCCAAGTTCTTCATCGAGCCCAGTCCATTTACGGCTATCTGCCGGAGGACGTGCAGAAGTTTGTCGCAAGAAAGCTCTCGCTTTCCCATGCCGAGGTCTACGGCGTCGTCAGCTTCTACAGCTTCTTCACCGACACGCCGATCGGACGTTATTCCATCAGCGTCTGCATGGGAACGGCATGTTTCGTGAAAGGAGCCGGCAAGGTGCTCGACGAGCTGAAGCGCATTCTTGGAATTCGCGAAGGCGAAACGACGCCGGACGGCAAGTTCTTTCTCAATGCGCTTCGCTGTCTCGGAGCCTGTTCGATGGCGCCCGTCGTCATGGTCAACGGCAGAACCTATGGGCATATGACGCCCGAAAAAGTCCAGAGCATGCTGGACGACTGCAAGGATTGAACACGCCAACGGAACGAACGCAGGAGCCATTCTTATGAGAATCGAATCGCAAGCCGCATTGAAACGCTGCGTCGCCGAGTGGAAAAGCGCGCGACGCCCGCCAGTCAAATGTCTCGTATCGCTCGGAACGTGCGGCATCGCCGCCGGCGGAACCGCAGTCCTTCAAGCTCTCCGCAAGGGAATCGCCGAGAACCGTCTCGAACAGGAAATCGAAATCGTCGAAGTCGGATGCATGGGACTTTGCTATGCCGAACCGATTGTCATGCTGACCGACGACAAGGGACGCCGCATCATCTATGGCGACGTCTCGCCTCAGCAGGTCCCGGCGATTCTGGATGCCGGATTGGACGCTCCGGCGTCGGGCACGCTCACCATCAATCGCACGTGGCACTACCCCGAGACGGAGACCCCTGCGCCGGGCGAACTTCAGGCGCGCATCGTGCTTCGGAATACCGGTCGCCTCAATCCGGAAAAGATCGAACAGTATATTGAGGAAGACGGCTATTCCGCTTTGGCGAAGGTCCTTTGCGAAATGAAGCCGTCCGAGGTCATCGACCTCATCACCGCCTCCAATTTGCGCGGTCGCGGCGGCGCAGGTTTCCCGACCGGCAGGAAATGGTCGTTCGCCGCCGCACAGCCGGAAGGCGAAAAGTTCATCATTTGCAATGCGGACGAAGGCGACCCCGGCGCATTCATGGATCGCGCAGTGCTGGAAGGAGATCCGCACTCCGTAATCGAAGCCATGGCGATAGGCGGCTACGCCATCGGAGCGCATCAGGGCGTGATCTATATCCGAGCGGAATATCCCCTCGCCGTCAAGCGTTTGGAGCACGCCATCCGCCAGGCGGAGGAATGGGGCTTCCTTGGAAAGAACATCCTGGGCAGCGGCTTTGACTTCCGTTTGGAAATCAAATTCGGCGCGGGCGCGTTCGTCTGCGGAGAGGAGACCGCGCTCATTCATTCCATCGAAGGATTGCGCGGAGAACCGACCTTCAAGCCGCCGTTCCCGGCCGTGCAGGGCCTTTGGAAGCGTCCAAGCGTGGTCAACAACGTCGAAACCTATGCATGCATCGCCGCGATCGTTCGCAAGGGCGCCGACTGGTTCAAGTCGCTCGGCACGGCGGGCAGTCCCGGAACCAAGGTCTTCGCGCTCGCCGGCAAGATCAACAAAGTCGGGCTCGCCGAGATCCCGATGGGCATGACGCTTCGCCAGATCATATACGACATCGGCGGAGGCATCAAGGACGGCCGCGCCTTCAAGGCGGTGCAGACCGGCGGACCGTCCGGCGGCTGCATCACGGCAAAGAACCTCGACCTGTCCATCGATTATGAAGAACTCAAGTCCATCGGATCCATGATGGGCTCCGGCGGCATGATTGTCATGGACGAGGACGACTGCATGGTCAATATCGCCCGCTTCTTCCTTGATTTCACTGCGGACGAGTCCTGCGGCAAATGCACGCCGTGCCGCATCGGAACGCGACGCATGCTGGAAATGCTCAACGACATCACGACCGGAAAGGGCACGATGGAGACGGTCGAACGCCTCAAGACTCTTTCGCAGGTCATCAAGGACACGGCCTTGTGCGGACTCGGACAGACCGCGCCGAATCCGGTCCTTTCCACGCTTGCCAACTTCGAGGACGAGTACGTCGCGCATGTCAAGGAGCGTCGCTGCCCCGCCGGAGCCTGTCAGAGCCTGATCCGCTACTGCGTTACGGATCGTTGCATCGGCTGCGGAATCTGCGTTTCCAAGTGTCCCGTCGCCGCCATCTCCGGCGCACGGAAGCAGAAGCACGTCATCGATCCCGCGAAGTGCGTCAAGTGCGGCGTCTGCGCCGCGGCGTGCAAGTTTCAGGCCATTGAAAAAATCTGACGGAAGGAGCTTGATAGACCATGAGCACGGTTCATCTTACGATCAACGGCCGTCCGGTCGAAGCCGAATCCGGCGCGACCATTCTGGAGGCCGCCAAGCGTCTCGACATCAAAATTCCGACTCTCTGCCATTTCCAAATGGATGCGTTTCACGTGGAACATTGCGTCGGCTCCTGCCGCATTTGCGTGGTCGAGGTGGAAAAGCGTCCGAATCTCGCGCCGGCGTGTTGCACGCCCGTGCAGGAGGGAATGTCGGTCAAGACCAACAGCATTCGCGCGATCAATGCGCGCCGTACGGTTTTGGAGCTGCTTCTCTCCAATCACCCGAAGGACTGTCTTACCTGCGCGAAAAATCTGAACTGCGAGCTCCAGTCGCTCGCGCAAGAGTTCGGATTGCAGGAAGTCGCCTACGACGGCGCGCAAAGCACGTTCGAACTGGACGAATCCAATGAAGCGATCCGCCGCAATCTGGACAAGTGCATTATGTGCCGTCGCTGCGAAACGGCTTGTACGAAAGTGCAGACCGTCGGCGTTCTTTCCGGAGTGGGACGCGGCTTTTCCGCCATCGTCGCGCCGCCGAATTTCCGCAAGCTTGCCGACACGCAGTGCGTCTTCTGCGGTCAGTGCGTTCAGGCGTGCCCCGTCGGCGCGATTACGGAGATCAGCGTCAAGGACAAGGTTTGGCGCGCTCTGAACAATCCGGAGAAGACCGTGATCGTGCAGACGGCGCCCGCAGTCCGCGTCGCGATCGGCGAGTCGTTCGGCCTGGCGCCGGGCTCCATCTCGACCGGAAGACTCGTCGCCGCCCTGAAGATGCTCGGATTCAACAAGGTGTTCGACACCAACTTCGCGGCCGATCTTACCATCATGGAGGAGACGACCGAGCTGATCGCACGCGTGAAGCAGGGCGAAAATCTCCCGCTCCTGACAAGCTGCTGTCCGGGCTGGGTCAAGTTCCTGGAGCACCAGTTCCCGGATCTCGTCTACATGCCCTCCACCGCCAAGAGCCCGCAGCAGATGTTCGGCGCAATCGCCAAGAGCTTTTACGCTGAAAAGACCGGCATGCGGCCGGAGGATCTCGTCGTCGTCTCCGTCATGCCCTGCCTTGCCAAGAAATACGAGGCGGCGCGCCCCGAATTTTCGCCGAACGGCATTCGCGACGTCGATTGCGTCATTTCCACGCGCGAACTCGCGGAGATGATTCGAGAGGCCGGAATTCAGTTCGATTCACTTGAGGAGGCTCCCTATGACGATCCTCTCGGCGAATCGACCGGCGCCGCGGTCATCTTCGGCGCGTCCGGCGGCGTCTTGGAAGCCGCTCTCCGCACTGCGGCGGACTGGCTTTCCGGGAAGGACGTCCGGCAGATCGACTTTGTCGAAGTCCGCGGTCTGCCAGGCATCAAGGAGGCGACCGTGAACGTCGGCGGCGTCGAACTGAAGGCGATCAGCTGCTCCGGCTTGGGCAACGCTCGGCTCCTGCTGGAACGCATTCGGAGCGGGCAGACGCAATGCCATGTCATTGAAATCATGGCTTGTCCCGGCGGATGCATCAACGGCGGCGGACAGCCATATCATCACGGCGATACGACTATTGTTGAGAAGCGCATGAACGCCATCTATCAGGCGGATCGCGCGCTTCCGATTCGAAAGTCGCATCAGAATCCTGCAATCGTGCGCCTGTACAAGGAGTATCTTGGCGAGCCGTGCGGCGATCGGGCGCACAAACTGCTGCATACGCATTACGTCAAGCGTTCGCTATGACGTGCGATTGACGCCGCGCGTCCTGAAACGATTGCTTCGCTTCAGGACGCGTTTTTTTTGCCGCATCAGTCTTCTTCGAACCGTGCGTGCTTCGAGGGCTTGGCGTCGACGATCTCTCCATCCCGCGCGACAGCCGCCGCCAAGCGTTGAAAGAGACGGCTGCCGCACTGCTTTTGGAGACAGTCCAGGTCGCCGATGAGAACCAGTTCGGAGCGACAGCGGGTGTACGCCACGTTGATGCGATTCGGATTGTCGGCGAATCCGATTCCTTTCTCGCGATTGCTTCGAACATAGGAGATGACGACGGCTTCCCTTTCCCCGCCCTGGAAACTGTCGACCGTGGAGATGTTTGCGTTAAGAAAGCGTTCAAGTCGATCCTTCGGAACGATTTCGGCGAATCGTTGCGCGAACGCGCGCCGCAGGCGGGAGACCTGCTTCCGATAGGGCGTGATGACCATGATCTCTTCCAGCGGGAAGCGGTTCAGCAGATCCTCGGCGGCGTCGGCGGCGAGTTCCGCCTCGCACGGATTGCAGATGCCCGGCTTGCCTCCCTTGAGCGCAAGTCGTTCGCGTCGCAGGGAGAACGGAAGCGCAGACGTCGTGACGATGCGCAAAGTGGACGGCGGATAGGCGGCCTCGCGCAAGGCGATGGGAAGCCGGTAGTATTCCGATTCCGGATTCGGAAGCAACGCGGCTCCGTAGAACATGGTGGAGGCGAAGCGCAGAAGTCGGGGATTCTTGCATCGATAAGAAAGATTCAGCATGAAGGAGGGGCATTTGCGCGTCTCGATCAGCCATTCCAGGATGCTGCGCGTGGCGAGAATCCGCACTTCTCCTTCCTTTGCCGCCGAACGGTCGACAAGCTCGCGAAACACTTCCTGCGGAAGCGGAAAAGGCGGCAGCTGTCTGTGATCGCCGAGCAGAACGACGCGGCGTGCAAGCCGCGCTGCGAGAATCGCTTCCGCGGCGGTCGCCATGCCCGCTTCATCGATCAGGAGCGCGTCGAAGTCCGTGCCCGACTTCAAAAAATTCTCCACCGTGTAGTCCCGAATCAGTCCGGGAAGGGTGCCGGCGAAAATCAGTCCGGCGGCGTTCGGACCGCAACGGGCTCGGATCTTTCGATAGTTCCCGGTCGTTCCCGTCCAGTGATCCGCATAAAGCGCCGGATCGACGTTTTCCGCATTCTTCGCGACACGCAGGAATGGAAGATCCATGATGCGGCGGCAGAGATTGTCGACTGCCGCGTGGGACGGCGTTCCGACAAGAATCCGCATGCCGGACGCACTCATCGCACGTACGATTTGTTCCAAAAGATGCGTTTTGCCCGTGCCGGGGGGGCCCTGGATCAGGATGAGGCGATTCCCCGGGTCGCACGCGGCGCGGAATGCCGCGTTCTGCGCGCGATTGAGCATGGATTTCGTCTCCCCTTCGGCAGGCGCCGGAAAATGAAATGTCACGCGATCGAGACCGAGAATCGCCCCGGCGGAGCGAAAGTCCGGCGGCGTTCCGTTCGCTTCCAATTGATTGCGCATGTCCCTGAGAAGCTGGAAGTATTGTTCGACCGGTCCTTTGCGCAACGACGCCTCCCAATGCGACTTTTCCGAGTCGAAGTCGAGCGTCCGCTCCGTGCGGAAGCGTCCGATCAGCGTTTCTCCGTCGAAGAGGTCGATCTTCAGGGCGCCGACTGGAAGCCCGTCTCGCTTGTCCGTTACGACAAGAAGATCGTCTTGGCGGACTGGAGCCTCCTTCGGGGGATAGATTCTTGTCGTCCATTCAGTTCCGCGAGATTGCAACGCTTCCGCGCCATCGAGGGGGAACTGAAAGTTCCGCTCGTGCTTCGCCTGCAGCAACGCGCTGCGTTCCAGAAGTTCGAGCCGCTGTTCCACGCGCCAGACCGTATCGGCCGGCATCGCGTCGGTCGCGCCTTTTAAAAATGGGGCGTCGTCCTGCGCGCCCGCCTGAGCATACGTTCCATCGAGCGGAAGCGTCATCTGGTCGTTCAATTCGTCCTCGGCGGCGTCACGAAGCGCCGCATGAAAAAATTCGCGGACGCGCTTGAGCGGGAGCTTTTCCAATTCGGCAAGGAGCGGCTCCGGATAGCGTCCGGAAAGCATCGGGACCGCTTGACGAAACTCTTTCAGCTTCAATTTCGTCAATGGTATTGAAGCGTTGCGGAGCGCCGCCGCCAGATCGCGAAAGGCGTCGATTCTTTCCGCGTCGTCCTGCGCCGCCGCGCTTTCCTGCAGTTCAACGCTCCAGTCCAGCGAACCGTCCTCCTTCATCCCGATGCGATAAATCTTGTCCCAATTTCT
>CAZAAM010000027.1:0-8447 GCA_964483055.1 uncultured Victivallales bacterium | reverse complement strand
CGTGAAAACGAATGGCGGGGCATTCGGCGTCTTCGTCCCACAGACAGGTCGCCTCCGCTCCGTCATGCGGCGGAAGCGCGAGCGTCATGCCGCTGATGGCGATTTCCTCCGTATCGACGGGAAACGGTTCCGGCTTGCAAAGACGCTCCCAAAGTTCATAGAAGGCGCGAGAACGCGCCCGCGCCGGATCGTGCGCGAACATGCGGCACCGTTCGCTGAGAAGCGTTTCAATCTTGTGGATTTCCTGTCTTGCATCCATGCTTTCCGCCCGATCGTCGTTGCGTTATCGTTCCATGCTCCGAATGCGGCTGATCAGAGGCGGAAGAAGATTCATCGAGTCGCCCGCTCCGATTACTGCGACAAGATCGCCCTTCTTCAGAACCGATGCGATTGCATCTGCCATCGAGTCCCATGTTCCTTCCAGTGCGACGCCGCCCGCCCGTGCGGCGAGTTCCCGTGCAGAACGCGTTCCGGAAGAAGTCCATGCGGCAAAGACGGGGAGGACGAACAGCGCGTCAGCATTCGTCAGAACCTCCGAAAATTCATCGAAATAGCGTTCCAGACGAGCGTAACGATGCGGCTGGAAGACGACGGTCAGTCGCTTGCCCGGATAAAGCGTCCTTAGGGAGCGCAGGCTTTCCTTCAGTTCGACCGGATGATGGGCGTAGTCTTCTACGACTGTCGCCGCTCCGTCGTATCGAAGTGAAAGACGGCGATCTACGCCTGGGAACTCGGCAAGCGCCGCTTCGGCTTCTCCGCGCGAAACGCCGAGCAGTTCCGCCGCGCGCAATGCGATCCAAGCGTCAAGTCTTTGAAATCCGCCGCGATCGGGAAGAAATCCGTCTGGAACGTCCGGCATCATGCGTACGGCGCTGGGGTGATTTCCGAACAGGCGGTCCGTCGTTTCCGAGGCGACGTAAAGCAGTCTTTTCGAATTTGATGCGAATGCTTGAAAGTTTCGCTCCAGACAAGCTTGTCCGCCGACGCTCCATGCATGATCGTCGTCGACGTTTGGAACGATTCCCAATGCGCAGGAGAGCAGCGCATGCGTTCCGTCGCTTTCGTCCGCTTCCGCGACGAACAATCCGCCGTCGCCGGGCGATCCGTTATGATTCCAGCCTGGCACGCTTCCGCCGATCATGACGCCCGGATTCCTTCCGAGCCGACCCAGAAGAAAAGCAAGAGAAGCGGAAATGCTTGTCTTTCCATGAGAACCGCTTACGCATACGGGTTCTGCATAGGTTCGTGCCAGCATGGCAAGCGCCTCGCCGCGTCGGACGCATGGAACGCCGCGCCGCGCCGCTTCCGCGACTTCCGGATTGCTGTCTCCGGCCGCCGACGTGCGAACAAGAAGCAGTCCGCGAGTTTTCGGAAGATTCGCCGCATTATGACCTTTTGAGATCGGAATTCCTTCATTTCGAAGAGACTCCGCAACTGCATCATCGACAAGGTCCGAGCCCGAGACGGCGAATCCCCGGCTTTTCAGGAGACGCGCCAAAGGCGCACATCCCGCTCCGCGGATTCCAATGATATGGATGGCTGAGAAGTCGGCGAGATTCATCATGCTGCATTCGTTGTCTGTCGCGCCAGCTTGGAGTCATGACGCGTGTTCCTGCGCTTCGGTGAACGAAGTTCATTTATTCGAATAATATAGCGCCGCACGCGAAAAACGTCAAGGCGTGCGCCGGTTTGAAAAATCCGCTTCTGCGTGTATAGTATCCCCCGCTGTCGCGTCGCGTCCGCGCGGTTTCGTTCATCTGGAAGGTCCCCGCTTATGTTACTTGTTGTTCAACGACTTTGGATTCTAATTCCTGCATTTGCTTTTTCGCTTGCATTACGCTTCGTCTCGTTCGCAGGAGACGCGCCGGAGACGTTTCGCCTTCCTCCGCGTCTCAATCTCAACGGGCCGCCCGTTGCGACGGCTGTCGATGCCGCCTTTGAAATCCCTGCGCGGAATCGTCTGCTTGTCTGCGGCGACATGAATCGTCGCTTTACGCCATGTTCCACGTTCAAAATTCCCGCGGCCCTGATCGGACTTCGCCTTGGCGTCCTGAAGGGAAAGGAGACGCGTCTTGGCTGGGACGGAATCATGCGCGAGATGAAGGAATGGAACGGCGACCTGACTTTGGAGGAAGCGTTTCGCGCATCCTGCGTGCCATACTTTCAAAAGCTCGTGAGCCGCTTTTGCAAGGACGATGTTCTCCGAGAGCTGAAGGCGATGAACTACGGCGACTGCGATCTTTCCGCGTGGAATGAAGCGGGACACAATACGTTCTGGCTGGAGTCCTCGCTTAAGATTTCGCCTTTGGAGCAGACGCGCTTTCTTCAAACGCTTTTCGATTCCAACGGGAACGCGCGTTCGAAGGAGAGCTCCATCCTGCGCGACATAATGGCGCTTGGAACGCGCGGGAACGTCGAAGTCTTCGGAAAGACTGGAACCGGAAGAAACTACGGCACGAATCGCTTGGAAGGATGGTTCGTCGGCTTTCTTCGCTTTCCCGACGGGACGGTCTGCTTCTTTGCCATTCACGGAGCGAGTCGGGAGGAAGACATGACCGGGATTCGAATTCGCGACGAGATTCTGCCTGAATTGTTGAAGAGCGGTCTTCTGGAGCGTTCCATCCCGGTTGAATCCCCGACGTCCTGAGCGAAGCTCATCCCCGCAAGGGACGCTTTTCAAGCGATTCGTTCCTATGCGCGGAAATGAAAGGAACGGCGGCCGACGGAAAGAATCCGTCGAACCGCCGTCGTTCGTTTTGCGGAGAACAAGACCGGCTTTTCACCCAAGAGGCATGGTCATCAGGAATTCCGCGTTCGTCTTGAGCTTCTTCAGCTTGGAAAGAAGAACCTCCATGGCTTCAACGGGCTGAACTCCTGTCATGGCCTTGCGAAGCGTCCACATGCGCTGGAGTTCGTCCGGATGCAGAAGCAGCTCTTCCTTGCGCGTGCCGCTGGCATCGATGTTGATCGCCGGATAAACGCGCTTTTCGACGAGGCGGCGATCCAGATCCAGTTCCATGTTGCCGGTGCCTTTGAACTCTTCGAAAATCACTTCATCCATCTTGCTTCCGGTATCGATCAGCGCGGTGGCGATGATCGTAAGACTGCCATAGTTTTCGATGTTGCGCGCAGCGCCGAAGAAGCGTTTCGGCTTATGCAGGGCGTTGGCGTCCACGCCGCCGGTTAGGATCTTCCCGCTGTGCGGCTGAACGGTGTTGTACGCGCGGGCGAGTCGCGTGATGGAGTCGAGCAGAATCACGACGTTCTTTTTGCATTCGACCATGCGCTTGGCCTTTTCAATGATCATTTCGGCGATCTGAATATGGCGTTCAGGCGGCTCGTCGAAGGTGGAACTGACGATTTCGACGTTCGGCCCGACGACGACGCGCTTCATGTCCGTGACTTCCTCCGGGCGTTCATCGATCAGAAGAATGATCAGCTGAATGTCGGGATTGTTCTTCAGGATGGCGTTCGCCATCTTCTGCATCAGGACCGTCTTTCCGGTGCGCGGCGGCGCGACGATGAGACCGCGCTGTCCCATGCCGATCGGCGTGACCAGATCGACGACGCGCATGGAGAGCTCGTCCGGGGTCGTCTCCAGGAAGAGGCGCTTCGTGGGGAAGTAGGGCGTCAGCTCGTTGAAAGGGATGATGTTCTTCTTCGCTTCAGGCGGCTGTCCGTTGATGGAATCGATTCGCAGCATGGCGAAGAAACGTTCCTTTTCGCGCGGCTGGCGAATCTGTCCCGTGATGAAGTCGCCGGTCTTCACGGCGAATCGATGCACCTGCGTCGGACTCAGATAGATGTCTTCCGGGGAGGGCATGTAGCTGTAGTGCGGAGAACGGAGGAAGCCGAATCCGTCGGGATGAACCTCCAGACAGCCGCTGCCGAACAGAATGCCGTTCTTGGCGGCGTTCGCCTGAATGATTTCATAGACGAGACGCGACTTCTCCAGCGCGCCGACGCCTTCGATGCCCATGTCTCGCGCCATGTCGCAAAGTTCCGTAATGGACTTCTGCTGCAGCTCGGAAATGTCAAGCTTCGTCTGGGGAATCGGATCGCCGTTTTCGTCGTATTCGATCTGCGGCTCCTTGTAATCCTGCTGAGTCATTTTCATCAGGCGGCGGATTTCCGCATAGGTCGGATCGCCGCTCTGACGGCGTCCGGCGGAATCGCCGCCGTCCTGCTGGAAGCGCTGGCGCTGATTGCGGTTCCCCTGATTGCGATTATTGAACTGGTTCTGTCCGCCGCCGTTGTTGCTGTTGCTGTTGAACTGCCGGTTGCGATTGTTGAACTGGTTCTGGCCGCCGCCGTTGTTGTTGAACTGGCGATTGCGATCCTGCTTGAACTGCCGGTTTTGATTCTGTCCCTGATTCTGATTGTTGTTGAACTGGCGGTTCTGATTGCCGCCGCCCTGCTGCTGCGAGCCTGCGTCGCCCTGCTGCTGCGCAGGACGCTCATGCTGCTGCGACTCCGTATGAAGGGCGACTTCTTTGCGCGCCTCGGCGACGGGATCGTCCGTATGGTAGACTTGCGAGCGGCGGGCATTGCTCGAAGCGCGTCCGTCGACTGCGGGAACGAAGACGATGGAGTCGTCGTCCGGCGGAAGCGAAACTTCGCCGCCGGAGAGAGGCTGTTCCTGCGCAATGAACGCATCCGGACGGATGGAGGCGGAGGAGGGGATCGAATCGGACTCCGTCCCATAGCGGCGGGAACGGACGATTTTCAACTGCTGTTCGACCGCATTCGTCGGGAGGATGATTCCAGGCTTGTCTCCAGGGTCGTTTTCGAGGAACATCGGTTCGCGCTTCGGCGGCGCATCCGGCGCCGGCTGCGAAGGCTGAGTCTGCGGAAGCGCCTTTTTCGGCGGGCGTCCGCGGCGTCGCGGAGCGGGCGCGGCTTCCTGCTGAATCAGGTCGTTCGCGCTTCCGGTGGTTTCCGGATTGTCGTTCGGAAGATTCAATGTGTCGTCAGACATGAAAGCGTCTCCTGTTTCGTATGACGTTCGTTATGTTTCATCGATTATGTTTCGTCGAACCGGGGCGTTGCGTTTTCATTCCTCGGCGATATCCTTTTCGATGCGTTCGATCAGATCCATGCATTGGCGTTCCAAATGTTCCAAGCCGCCGTTGTTGATCAGACCGTAGTCCGCCTTCGCAAGCTTTTCGTCTGCGCTCCATTGCGCGGCGAGACGGCGTTCGACGGCGTCGGAGTCGAATCCTCGCGCCGCCAGCCGGGCTCTCTGCGTCGGTTCGTCGCACCAGACTGCGACGACGCGCCAAACATGACGATCCCACCCGGTTTCAAAGAGAAGCGGAACGTCCAGAATCGCGATCGATTCGCCGTTCAGATGTTCGACTTCCTTGCGAACACGCTCGAAGATGAGCGGATGCGTCAGGGCGTTCAATTCTGCAAGTCCGCCCTCGTCGAAGACGCGCTTGGAAAGGACGCAACGATTCACGGAACCATCCGGCAGGACCGTGTCCGCACCCCAGCGCTTGCGCAAAGCATCCGCGAGAAAGTTCGGCGCATGCGCATAGATGTCGTGACAAACGGCGTCTGCGTCGACGACGGACCAGGCGGAATGTTGTTTGAGGAAGGCGCATGCCGTGGATTTGCCGCAGGCTATGCCTCCCGTGAGACCGAGTAGCTTCAAAATCGAATCTCCGATGGGAATGCGATAAGCAGAGTGTGAGCGTGTCAAAAAAAGAAAAGGAGTCGGGGGAAGAAAACGACTGAAAGGGGATTCCGCGCATCGATACGGATTTTCCGTTCGGAATGCGCTCGGAATATTCTTATTATAGCGCCCGAAACGAAAAAGTCAAAGCCGTTTTGCACGAAACGAACGTTTTTTGCATAAAAAATTCGGATTGAGCCCGAATCTGCGGAGGATTCAGGCGTTTCGCTTTGCGGAACGCGCCGTTCGCGCGTCCGTTTTTCCGTCAGCGGAGCTTCAGCGTCGCAAGTCCGATCAACGCGAACAGACCGGCAAGAATCCAGAATCGCGTGACGATCTGCGTTTCCGTCCAGCCCAGCTGTTCGAAATGGTGATGGATCGGCGTGCAACGGAAGATGCGCTTCCCCGTCAGTTTGAAGCTCGCGACCTGGAGCATCACCGAAGTGATTTCCATGACGAACACGCCGCCGACGACGATCAGCAGGATTTCCTGACTCACCAGCACGGCGATGAAGCCGATCGTTCCGCCCAGCGCCAGACTTCCCGTATCGCCCATGAACATCGCAGCCGGATGGCAGTTGTGCCAGAGGAAGCCGATGCAGGCTCCCGCAATCGCTGCTGCAAGGACGACGATTTCAGCTCCGCCGCCGCCGATGAAGCGCAAGCCGAGATGCTTGGCGAAGACGACGTGACTGCTCATATAGGCGAACGCGCCGTAGGTCAGTACGCAGAAGATCGTGCATCCTACGGCCAAGCCGTCCTTGCCGTCCGTCAGATTGACCGCATTGGAAGAGCCGACGATCACGAGAATCGAAAAGATCAACGCGCACCAGAACGGCATGATCCAGACAGGATCCTTGATGAACGGGAGGCAAAAGGCCTGAAAGTTTCCGCCCGCTTCGGGAATGTAATAGAGAATCGCGCTTGCCGCGCCCGCAACGGCGCATTGCGCAAGAAACTTGGCTTTTGCGGAAATGCCGTCGCGCTTTTTCCGGAAGACCTTCTGCGCATCGTCCCAAAAGCCGATCGCCGCGAAGGCGAGGAGCGTGCCGATGAAAAGAAGCAGAAGCCTGTTTTCCAGATTGCCCCATAGAAGCGCCGCGACGAAAATCGAAAAGACGATCAGGATCCCGCCCATGCTCGGGGTCTTGTCCTTCTGCCGGTTCTGGAA
The DNA here is from genome assembly GCA_964483055.1 of uncultured Victivallales bacterium. GTDB lineage: Bacteria > Verrucomicrobiota > Lentisphaeria > Victivallales > UBA1829 > UBA1732. The sequence continues at coordinate 1,599 of CAZAAM010000027.1, read as the reverse complement.
TTTTTCATCGACAAGCCCTTCCAGACGCGCAGGCGCCGTCGCGTTCTTCAGCAGGCGGATCGTCAGCGGTCCGAGAAGAATCGCAAGCAGGACGGCTGTCATCAGCGCGCATCCGGCGCGGAAGGTTACGTAGTCGATCAGACGGAGCGGCGTTGCGGCGTAATTTGGAATTTGCGTAATCAGGAGGTAAAGCATTGCAGAAGACTTTTTAGAATGTCAGGTTGGCGTGAAGACGGCAAGATGGAATGAATACGCGGAATCAGCGGCGGGAATGCGCCATTATTCCTGCTTTGGCGGATCGAGCGCGTAGAAGAGGCTTGTTTCCTTCCATTTCCCGAACGGAGCCTGAATCGGGATGCGCAGTTCGTGAATCAGAAGATTGTCGCGTCCTGTCGAGGAGAGCAGCTCGCGCAGCTTCTTTTCATATTCCAAAACATAGATTCGTCCCCGATCGCGTCCCTTCTCCAGTTCGCGCATTTGAATCGGATCCGCTGCGATTGCGACACGCGACGGACTTTTCTGATAGCGAAGCATGATTCCCGCTGTCCACGGCGAGCCGACGACGTCCGGCATGGCTCCGATGCCAAACTGGCTTCGCGCGTTCGCCATGATCGTATTCGCAACGCTGGAGGCGGGCAGATGCCGCCGCTTGGACGTGCGGCACAGCGCGATTGCGCTGAATGTCGCAAAGTGCAGAATGAAAATGATCAGAACGGCCAATTCAAAGCGGTGCGCGGTGCGTGGAGACGGGTCCTCTTGCGGCGCGAACGACATCATCAGAATGCCGAAAGAGAAAAAGACCGGTTCGCACCACATCGTGCGCGCGTTCGTGCCGAAGCAGACCATCAGCGCAAACTGCACGACCAGGGGCACGCCTGACAGAAAGAGTGCGAGCCGCAGAGAGTCCTTGCGCGCGCGGCAGTTGGAAAAGGAAAGAAAGCCCGTTTTGCAGAAAGCGAGCAGGATCAGGCCTGCGGGGACGGCGAGAAGTCCGATCTGCGAGCCGACGTATTCGAAAGGAGCGATGATTCGCCGCATCCACCAGGGATCTCCGCTGTTTTCCATGCGTCTGTGGGCGTAGGCAAAGGGAAGAAAATCGCTGTCGATCAGCCAAAGAAGATGCGGCAGCGCGATCAGAACAGCGATCCCGATTCCCAAATACGGTCCGAATGAGCGGAGCGCGTTGCGGATGTCCGGCGTCGAGAGCAGCCACGCGAACAGCGCGCAGAACAGCATCAGACAGTAGTATTTCGTCAGAATGCAGAGACCGGCTGCAATCCCAAAGCCAATCCAGTGCTTCAGCGACCCGTTGCGCGCGGCATGGACGAAGAAGTATGCGGTCGCAGGCCAAAGCGCGATCTGCGGCTTGTTTACGTTGTATTCCGGGGTCGTAAAGTTGTAGTAGAACACGAACATGAGCGAGAGCGTCGCGACGATGGAAAGAGTCTGAGAGAAGAATTCGCGCGACAGCTTGTACGTGAACAGGAAGGCGCAGATGACGAGCAGCTGGCTCAGCAGATACAGAAGAATGTCGTCGCCGGGCAGTGCGCACACTCCGGCAAGCCAGCAGGTCAGGGGCGGATGCATCATGTTGCCGAG
>CAZAAM010000026.1:0-15840 GCA_964483055.1 uncultured Victivallales bacterium | reverse complement strand
TTCGATCGGTGGTTCATTGTTCATTTCATTTGTTTCTTCATCGTAGTTGTAATTGTAATTTTGCGCAATGGCCATGTCTTTTTCACTCCTTTGCAATGATGATGTCCGGCTTTATTCTTCATCGACGAACTCGAACGCCTTGGAAAAATCGTAGACGACGTAATGGCATCGCAGGCCGAAGCCGTAGACGTCCTTGTATCGCTCCTCGTCTTCGGGCGGAACCCATGCCTCCGGCACGTACGCCGCGCCGGATCCCGCAAGATCCAGAATCCGAAAGTCTCCGTACGGTATATCCTCCGCGATTGCATGTTCGATATTGATGATTTCCCCTTCCGAAAGACCCGTCCCGAGCGGATCGAACGCCGCCTGACGGTATTGCCCGCCGTCGTAATTCGAGCCGATCGCATAGTACGCCGTCGGCGAGTCGTAATCCCCGGTCAGGAGGGCGGACGGCGCGACGACTTCGTACTTCGCGCGGATCACGGTCCCCGCCGGATACGATGCCGTCGGCGAGTACAGCCCTGCGTCTTCCGCAAGCGGTTCGATCGTCGGATCGCTGTTCGTTTCGTACCAGGTTCCCGAAATTTCGCGCGTGAAAAGCAGCGTGTTTTCGGGGTTTTCGACGCCTTCCCTCCAGCGAACCGGCTCGACCCAGGCGTTTGCGCTTCCCGTATTGGATCCGCGGAGCGCGTACAATGGATAATAGCAAAGCCCCGGCCAGCCGATGATCGTCGTGCAAAGATTCAGCGCGCGATGCATTTGCGTCAGCCAGTCGTAGCGGAACATGCTTTCCAGCGGTCTGCCTGTCGTTTCGACCAGCTCCCCGTCCGACATCTCTTCGTTCGTCGTGATCCACGTCTCGAACGGTCCGTGATCGACCTTCATCGGTATCGTCGCGCTCCCGAGCTCCCACCCCGGCGGATCGCTCGAATACCCGAAATCCCAGTACGCGGCCTCGTCTCCGTCTAGATAGCCCCAAAGCCCCCAGCAATCCAAAAAGAGCTTGTCCATCGTCCGAATCATGCTCTGCATGTCCGCCGCCTGAAGCGTCAGACCGCCCGCCTCCAGACTTTCCGCAAGGCGTTCGATCTGCAGATTCTCGCTGCTGCCGCCCGTCAGACTGAGACGCGATGCGCGTTCCCGTTCAAGGTACGCGCGAAGCAGACCCGCGAACTCCTTGCCGACGGCCTGAAGACGCTTCACGCCGTCCGGAATCCCGTACGCCGCCCAGCCTTTCGCATCGTCCGACGATTCCGTCATGTCCACCTCGCCGTCGGAATTTCAAGATCGCCGCCCGGATGAATCTGCTGAACATGCCCGTTCGAATCGACCGTCGCCAGACGGCGCGACCATGACGCCGAATTTCGGTAGATGGAAAGATCGGAGGAGTTGGCGGCCGCCTCGATGGCGATCACGTAGTTCCCGTCCGACGTCTGTCCTTCCACGCCCGATTCGTCGTCGTCCGCCGCCCGGACCGTCGCGTAGATGTCTTTTCCGAGCGCGTCCGCGCTCTCCCATGCGGACACGTCGTACGAGGTCGAGCCGATCGCAATGAGCCCGGCGACGCCGCTGTCGGGATCGCCCGCGTCGAACACGGCGACCGTCCCGTCATGGCAGGCGACCCGAAACGCGTTGAACGCGCCTTCGATTCGCCACGTGACGTCGCCGCACAGATGCTTCTGCGTGACGTTCCCTTCCGTATCGACGGTCGCAAGACGCTTCCAGTACGTCATCTCGTCCGCGTCGTAGGTCTCCAGCTCCGTCGTGCTCAGCGCCGCCGCGAAGCGCGTCTCCATGCGCCACGCGCCTTCCGCGAAATCGCGATAGACGCGCGCAAGCAGATAAACGCTTTTCCCGGCGACGTCCTCGAACGAGTCGTCATTCGACGACGACGACGACGACCCCGCCGGAATCCATTCGTCCGAATCGGATACGATCCCGACTGCCGCGCGCGCATCCAGCGAGCCGACGGTCCCCGGAAAGCGGACGTGCAGCGTTCCTGCATAGTTCGACGACGCGTTCGAGGAATCGTACACCGTCGCCTTCCAGCGCGTCGTTGATCCGTTCGAATCGGTCACGGCTTCCGTCCTCACCGCGAACGCGCCCGAGTATCCTTCCGCGGCGGCGCCGCCGCCCGTGTCGAAATAGCGCGGTCCGGTCCAGCGAATCACTTTTCCTGAGCCCATGTCGTCGATGGCGATCAGCCCGGAATCCGACTCCAGCTTCCCAAGAGCTTCGACTTCCTCCGCCATGCGGTTGAACTTCTCCCGAAGAACCTCCTGCAGCTTCTCTCCGCTCTCCAATCTAGGCGCGATTCCCATTGTTCAATCCCCGTACAGCTTGGAATTCCATCCGTCCTCTCCCGGCGCGGCCTTATAAGTGATCCGCGCAAGATACTTCTTTCCGTAAGGCTGAATCTGTCCTCCGAGATTCAGCCAGCTTTGAATCCCGGTTCCGAAGACCCCCAGCTTCGGTTTTGAAATTCTGCCGATGTCGCTCGTCGCCGCCCATGTCGCGGACGTCGCCGAACTGTGCAACGTGCTTTCTCGGATCAGGTACGTCGGCGCATAGTAGAAGTCTTCCTCGATCGTTCGCTCCTTCAAAAGACGCCAGCCGTCGCCCATGCCGTTGACAAGATCCGGATTGCGAACCCAGCGATACTTCTCCATGTCGCTCGCGCTCAATGTCGCATCGACCGCTTCCTCCCACCAAGTCGGCAAAGACGCATCATCCTTGCCGAGCAAGGCATGATCCCAGTTCGTCCGGTAGTCCGGGTGCTTCTTCAAAGGGCTCTGCATGATTCCGACGTCGAGGCTGTGACTGGTCGGCCCGGTCGCATCGATCGTCGAAACGCCTTGCGACAACGGCTGTTCCCATGTCAGTTCGATTTCGTAGATGGGACCGTCCGCCTGACTGGTCTGCCAAGACGTAAGTTCGTAGCGTCCGGTCGAGTCCTTCTGCCCGATGCTCAGAGCATTCGCATACTGTTCGACTTCCTCCTTCGTCCCGTAGTAGATCTCGCTGCAGGAGATCGAATCGCTTTTCCCCGTCTTTCGGACGCCCTTGTATTTCTTTCTCAACATGCCTTTTTTCCTCCTATTCGATCCGCCCCGCTTCGCGAACCGCGTCCAGCAGCCTTTCCAACAGAAGAACAATCTGGTCCAGACGCGTCTCCGCGCCGGACGCGCTTCCGACGAGCGCGGACGCGTTCTCCGACAATCCGTCCTCTTCCGGCATCTCCGACTCCACTCCTTTCCTTTCTTCCTCGTTCATTTGCAAGAGAAAAATCCGGACGGCGGACGCGAATTCCTCGTTTTCCGCCGCCGTCCGGACGATGCTCCGCGCATCAAAGTCCGCTTACCGATGCGTCGTCGCTCTGTTCCGCAGTGATCCGATACGACTGAAACTCGCCGCTTTCGGACAGGAGCGCGGACGACGTGACAAGATACGTTCGTCCATCGTATTCGATCGTGTCGCCCGTCGTCAGACGATTCGAACCGGATGCGAAGCCGCGACAGCTCAAAATTCGTCGCACGCTCACCAGATGCAGCTCCGTCTGCTGTCCGGATTCGTCATATCCTGCGGCGGTTCGCGCCGCCTGCGTTTCTACGGACGCATCCTGCAATTCGATCCCGAAGCTCTTGCCGTCTAGCCCCGTGACAATTCCTTCAATGCGGCTCATCAAAACCCCCTCAAGCTGCGTCGTTCGAAGCGCGGCTTCTCGCAGACCGCGAGCCCCAGCGACGCCGCTTGCGCGTTTTCCCGTGCTCCGTTCAGGCGAAACGTTCCCTGACGCAGCGCGTCAAGACTCTTTCGGACCTGATCCGCGCGCCGCTTCAGCTTTTCTCCGAGAGATCCGCCCGCGGAACGGCCTCGCGCCCGCTCCTCGCAAAGCGTCAGATTCCAATCCCTCAAAAGAGCCTCTACGCACGGCGATGCGATCGGCGTCGCATATCGTGCGCTCGCCGCGCCGTCGATTTCCGCGGCGGACGCATCCAGATCGTTCTGCGCGGCCCGGCTTCCGCCCGTCGCATACAATCCCTCGTAATCGTCTCCCAGACGTTCGCGCAAATCATCTATGCTTCCATACGCCATGGCTTGTTCCTCCTCCATGCGATTCCTTCGCATCCGGAACGCTGCGCAGATCCTTGCGATCCGGCGCGCGCGTCCCGGAATACGCGTCCGTCAGGACGCCTCGACTCCGCCGCGTCCGAGCAAATGCGGGAACAAGGCCGCCGCATTTCCATAGGCCTCCGCGCCGTAGAGAATGCGCCCGTCCATGAACACGTTTTCGTCCGTCGGCTGATTCAGAGTCGTCAAGGTCGCATCCTTGTTCTTCAGAACCAGAATCGGACGCAGCGTTCCCTGAAAGCGGCCCAGGAACCAGTAGTTCGCGTTTGTTCCGATCAGACGCGGATTCACTACAAGCTTGACCTTGTCCTTGTGCGGATTGGCTGTCTCGACCCCGTCAATCGTGATCGTGTCGGAATACAGAATTTCGCGCGCCGTGTCCTCAAGAGACGGACCGACGATCAAGTGCGTAGGACGACTGTTCATCGGTTCGCCCGTATGCGTCGCGAACGACTGCATCTGCGTGAAGAACGCGCCGAAATTCGCGTATGTCAGTTCGTTCGTCGTCACGTTGCTGATCACGCTTGCGCCATATTTTCGATTGTCGCAGTAGAACGCCTTGCCGTCGATCCACTTCGGCGGATTGACAAGCGCCTCTGTGAACAATCGATCCCAAAGCTGCTCGCCTGCTTCGCCCATCGCGGAAATCAACGTTCCGTAAATGTTCCAGTTGTCAGACTCCACGTCGCGCACCGGGATGGACACGGTGTCCTCCCACGGCTTTTCCACGACGCGAATCTTCTTTGTGGAAAGATTCTTGATCTGGCGCGCGCCGAGCCATTCGCGCATCCCGGCGAACGCTTCCAGAAATGGAATCTCCATCGCCGTATGTTTCGGATCGCCTTCGATCATCGCCAAATCGCGGTAGATCGTCTCTGCGCTTTCAATCGCGTGCTTGAATTTCAGATTGAAGCTCGTCCGCATCGCGGTCAGCGCATCGTAGTTGAGTTCCATTTTCGTTTCCTTTCCTTGATTTCTTTGATTCAGTTCAGCTTCACCCAGCTCGTCCCGTTCGACATGTAGACGTCGCCCGTCGCGCCGGATTCGATGTTCGTTCCGCTCACTTCGCTCCCAAGCACGATCAGTCGACCCATGTTCGCTTCGCTGGCGGCAGGGGGATCGCTTGTCGCCGTTTCAGGGCGCCAAAGCGTCTTCCACGAAACATTGCCGACCTCCACGGCAACCTCTCCGCCCGCCTCGTCCACGTCCAGCACGATTCCCGCGAAGACGCCGTTCGTCCCTCCCTTCAGACCGACCGTCTGATTGTCAAGCGCGTAGCACGGACTTCCGATGTCTTTGAGCTTGATTTCCTCGTCGTCGCTTCCGTTGCAATACAGAAACGCGCCGCTGCGGATCACGATGTTTTCGCCCCCGGACGCCGTCCCTTCCGCGCGGCCGGCGACGATGATCGCCTCGTCCGTATCGGATGCGTTCACGGCCTCGCCGTTTTCATCGATCGCGGTCAGCGCGCCCGCAGGAATCGTCTCTCCCTCGGCGACTGCCAGATGCAGACTCCTCCGCTCCGCATTGCATGCGTATTCCCTTGTGTCTCTTGCTTCCGTCAACGCTGCCATTTTCCGTTTCTTTCCCTTGTTTCTTTGAATTTCACATGATCAGGCGTCTTTTGCCTGAAGATATTCGTCCTCGCGGAATCCGAACATGCGAATCATTTTCCGATCCATGTCCGTTAAAACGCCTTTCTCGCGTTTCCGCTCCTCACGGCGCGAACGCGCCACCGGAATCAGATGCGGCGCATGTTCCAGATACGCCTCCAAGGTCGCGCTGTCTTGACGCGCCGCCCAGTTTTCCGCAAGGTCGCGCGTCAGACGACCGTCTTCCAGACCCTGTTCGATCAGTTCGCTCTTGCGCTTCCGCTCTGCGCTCTCCTTCATTTCGGCGAGTTCCGTCCGCAATGCGTCTAAAAGCCCTGCCTTTTCCGCCGCCGCCTTCAACGCGCCGAGCGCGACCTCGTCCGTCGCGCTCTCTTCCAGTCCGAGAATCCGCCGCGTCTCCGTTCCGAACGCGTCCTTTTTCGCTTCGGGCGTCTGCGGCTCGCGCGTCTCTTCCGACTGGCGTTCCGCGTCTTCCTCCTTGGGAGCCTCTTTCAGCAAGGCTGCGAACTCCGGCCGTTTCGTTTCCTCCTGTTCCTCCATGATCACCTCCGTTGAGTTGCTTGTTCCGATATTCCAATCTCGAACAGGTTCTTCCCCTGCTCCGTTCCGGTTCCCTTTTTTGTCGGCGGCTTTTTCATATCTTCAAAGCCAGAAGGCCCATTCGCTTCGAATCTCCCGTTGATGCGGCGCGTCGGGGCCTGCCGCCGCCATCGCGATCCCGCTTCTGTCGTCCTCGCCGCCCGCCGCATGCACGGCCAGCGCAAGCGCCCAGAAACGATCCGAGTGCCCTGCATCGTCGCGGTCGGCTTCGTAGCGCACGTTCCCTGCGGGCGTGACCGTCTTCCGCACTTTGTGAAGGTCTTCTCTCACATCGGCGTCCGGAAGAATCCGCAGACGTCGGTCCTCGAACGCCGCACGCAGCGCCGTCGCCAAAGCCGCTTTTGTCGGCGCGCTGAACGAAATCCCTTCGACGCGCCAGCGTCCATAGCGGTTCTGCAGCTCTTCCGACAGCATCATGCCCAGTCCGGTCGCATCAATGCACAGTCGCGCCAGACGGGCGTCCTTCAGCCTTTGCGCCAGATATTCGCTTTGCGCGCGGAACGAGGCGCGTTCGAACGTTCTGTGTTCGCATTGACGCAGCACGTCGCCAGAACGCTCCAGCTCAAAGTAGACGCTGAGATCCTTCTTCCTTCCCACGTCGAATCCGGCGTAGCGCGGATTTTTCGAATCGGGATTCGCTTCGATCCGTTCCGTCTCGCATCCGGCGATCAGGTCGTAGGAAAGAAATGCGCGCCCGTCGCTTCCCGGTTCGATCAAGTACTGCGTCTTCCACGCTTCTTCCGTGCGGCATCGCGCTCGCATGCGCCTCAGCCATTCTTCACGCGTCGCATTCCCGCCGGAAACCGCATTGACCCGCTCTACGAATCCTTCTTCCGCCGCATCCAGAATGCTTGTCCGATGAAAGCTCCATCCCATCGGATTTCCCCCTTCCGCCGCCTCGCGAACCATGCGAAAGAACGGTGTGTTCGCATGACCGTCCGCGCGCAGTGCGGACACCACTTCCAGCTGGCCGCCCCACGTCGTGCAGGGCAGAGCCATGTCGATGACGCGACCGCTGTCCGCATGCAGATCCGCCTCGTCGATCAGCACGTCTCCGCCTTTCCCCGCGAATGCTTCCGGCGTGCTGGAAAGGCTCACGATGCGGCTTCCGTTCCCATACTCCGCCGCGAACGCCCGAATTCCTTTTTCCGTGTCGATGACCTGCTCGCGTTCCCCGTTCAATCCCGCGCAGACCGCGTTTGCCGCGGACGCCCATTTCGCTATGTAGTCCGTAATGAATTCGCGCGCCGTCCGCTCGTCTCTGCTTGAAACCCATTGAACATGGTTCGGACGTCTCAAGCATTTGTCGTTCGCGCGATAGCTTGTCGCAAACGTGATTCCGATCCTTCGGCTTTTCGCGTAGAGCTTCATCTGCGATTCATCCAGAATCCACCGCTTCTGATACGGAAGAAAGTAGTCTTTCAGATTCACCTCCGCGCCTCCCCTTTGACTCGCCGCTATTGCGGAAATCTCATTTTCCGCATCCCGCTTCCGCCGCGACTCGTTTCAATCAAGGCGCGCTTTGCGCATTTTCGGACACGAAACCGTTCTCCCTGCAAGAGAAAAACGAAAGAACTTGCAGGTTTTCAACAAGATAAGCATTGAATCGATATAAGCCTTCCGGGGCGGAAGCCGAATGCGCGTCTCTCTATCGAATTCCTTGACGGCTTGTTTTTTCAGGGAGGGCAAACGCGCGAAGGGAAGAATCGTTTGCGCGAAAATTCCTGTTTGTTTTGTCGGACTCGCGCGCGGAAAAGAGTTGTTCTGCGGAATTATTTGACAGATCGCGCGCGACGGAGTACATTATTTGGAAAACTATGACAACGGAACGGGGCCGGATCTTTCCCTTCTTCCTTCCTTCGTTCGCAACGCAATTGAAAATCGAGGTTTTCTGCCATGGACTACGATGTCAAAGACGTCAACGGCGTGCTGCATACGCACCTTTCGGAACGTGCCATCGCGCTTATGATCGACGACGACTCCGTCGATGAGAATTCGCCGATGAAGAAATCTCTCATGCCGACATGGAAGACCGTCTCGGACTTCCCCTTCCTTTCGGACGCGATCACCGCCCAGAAGGTTCGTCTGGCCAATCTCTCCTACGAGGAAATGAACGAGGAACAACGCAAGAGGCATGACGAGGAGGAGCGCAGGTTCAAGCCGACTTCCGCTCCGCTCAAGCCGCGCTTCATGGCCTTCCTGCACGATTTGGGAACGGGCGTTCTGCGCTTTGTCGCCGTTCTCGTCGTCGCTCTCCTCGCAGTCGCGATCCTCGCCGAATCAACGACCTCGCAGGAAGAGCCGCCCGCGCCAAAACTGGACAAGAAGAAGGTTGAACTCCCTGTTCCTGTCCCGACGAACGGCGCGCCGCGTTCATGGTTCGACGCCGCGCACGGCTTCCAATTCGCACAGACATGGACGCCGCAGAGCGAATCCCCCGTTTCCTACGTCTGCGTGTCCGATGCGGACGGCAAGGCTCGCTGGATCGCGCAATGCACGCTTGACTCCATCGCCTCGCTTGCCGTCTTCGCCTTCTTCCTTTGGGAGCTTTTCGCCTTGGCATATCCTCTCGTCATGCGCGGACAAACCGCCGGCATGTGCAAATGCGGCCTTCAGCTTGCCGACGCGAACGATCTTCGCACGGGCGTTTCTCCGCTCCGCGCATTCCTTTATGCTCTGATCGGAATCGTCACGCTGCCGATCGCCTTTCTTTTCGCACTGGTCTGCAAGCGCACGGTCAATGAATTGATTCTGAAGCTTCGCGTGATCGCCTGATCCGCGTTCGTTCGCGACTCATTCCCTCGAATGAACAAAAAGCATGCGTCCGGCTCTCGTATGCCGAACGCATGCTTTGTTTTCGGTTCATTCCGCCGAATATTCGTCTGCTCGGCGTGACAAGGCGTCCTCAGCCGCCGAACGCTTTTTGGAGCTCCATTTGGAATTCCGCGACGTCCTGCTTGTCCGGACGACCGCTGATGTCTTCGAACATGAGACGTCCAAGCTGATCAAGCGCCCATGTCCCTGTAACGCCCGAACCGAATGTCACGCTTCCGCTCGCCACGCAGCCCGGACGCTGAATCGGGCTGATCGTGACCGTCGTCTTTCCGCGAGGCTTTGCCTCGGCGTCTGCAACGCCTTTCCCCGCATCGTCCGCAATCGGCTCGCCGCCTTCTTCCGGAACAGAATCTTCCGCCGGGACGCGCTCTTCCGCCGCGCCCTCTTCCTGTGCCGCGGCAGGGGGAGCATCCTCCTGTTTCGGCTCCTGAACCTCTTCCTGCTTCTTCCAAAGCCCTGATTCGATTTCGGACGCGATCAGCCGCAGTTCCATGAACGTCAGCTTGGCTCCTTTTTCATTGAGCATGTCCTGAATGTGAGAAAGCGAAACGCCGCATTCCGTCTGCTCGGCGATGAATTGTTTGATTTCGTCATGCGTCATGGCTTGATTCCTTTCGTTACCTCAAAACAATAAATCCTTTTCCGGAAAAGTCAAGAGCCGTCGCTTTTTTCGTTTGACTTTCCTCTTGGGAAAGGCTATTGTATTTCTTTTGCGACCGGTCGCGCGCAATCTCCTTGACGAAGCGCATCCTGTTCGGGAACAGGATGCTTCCCGGCCGTTTCATGGTTTTTCCGTTTCGTTGCGAGAAACGCGACTTGGCAAATCTGAAAATGCGGACTTCCACGCCGCGCATACTCTGCTGACAAGGAGAAAACGCATCCATGGACGATTGGCAAAAGCTGCGCAAGCTGACTGGTCAGGCGCTGATGAAATATGGCATGATCCGCGACGGCGATCGCGTCCTCGTCGGGCTTTCCGGAGGGCGCGACAGCTTCGCGCTCATGCACGCGCTTTCCTTTTTTCAAAAGAAGGCGCCGATACGCTTCGATCTCGTCGCCGCAACCTTCGATCCAGGTTTTCCTGAATTCAACGTCGAAGGCATCGCCGACTACTGTCGGACGCAGGGCTGGCTCCATCGCGTCATCTCTCTGCGCATCCCGGCGATTCTTTCGAAAAAGAACAAGCGTTCCACGCCATGCATCCTCTGCTCCCGACTGCGACGCGGCAACCTTTATCGTCTTGCCAAGGAGGAAGGATGCTGCAAGCTCGCGCTCGGACATCATCTCGATGATATCGAAACTTCCTTCCTGATCAGCCTGTTCCGCGGACAGGGTCTTACCACGATGGGGCCCTTCGTCCCTGCGGACGACGGCGTTCTTAACGTGATTCGCCCTCTTGCCTTCGTCCCGGAGACTCTCGTCAAGCGCTGTTCCGAACGCTGGGCGCTGCCCGACTCCGGAAAATGCCCTTATGAGGAAACCCTGAAATCCGGCGACCGCGCAACTTTCCGCAGACTTCTCGACGACCTCAGTCTGCGCATCCCGAACCTCCGTTCTCAAATGCTTCATTCTCTCTCCAATCTGCAGCCGCCCTATCTTCTTGATCCTCGATACATGGCAAATGAAAACCGTTCCGCTTCGCCGTGCAATGCCCGAAAATCAGCGCCCGAATAATCAATCAGAGTTGAAAAATATTCGGTTTCATGATATATTATTGCATTAACGGGACACTCTGCAATTTTTCAACAAAGAAGGCGTTTCCGGTCATTCCGGAAGAAACTTGGGAATCCATTTCATGAAACTTCCTCCTCTGAAAATCCGAAATCTTATCTCCGAATTTCCGGTCATTCAGGCGGGAATGGGCGTCCGCATCGGCAATGCGACGCTCGCCGCCGCCGCCGTCAATTGCGGAGCCTTCGGGACGATCGCAAGCGTCGGCATGGGCGATATCGCAACGAAAAAGGAGGACTTCGCTCGCGTGACCGGCGAGTCCCTGGTGAAGGAAATCCGCCATGCCAAAGAGCTTTGCAATCATAAAAAGCCTCTCGGAATCAATGTCATGGTCGCCCTTTCCAACTACGAGTCCATGATCCGATATGCGCTCTCCGAAGGCATTGACTTCATCATCTCCGGCGCCGGGCTTCCGCTCTATCTTCCCGAATACGTCGGAGACGCCGACGTCGCTCTCATCCCAGTCATTTCAAGCGGACGCGCCATGGAGGTCATCCTCAAGACGTGGGCCCGCCGCTATGATCGCAAGCCGGACGCCGTCATTGTCGAGGGTCCCAAAAACGGCGGTCATCTCGGATTCACCATGGAGCAGATCGAAAATCCGGAAACCTGTTCCCTTGAAATCCTCTGCAAGGAAGTCAGGGATGTTTTGAACGCGCACGGATGCGAATCCGTTCCCATGCTGGCCGCGGGAGAAGTCGCATCCAAGGCAGACATCGAGCGCTGCCTCGCCATGGGGTATGACGGCGTCCAGATCGGCACCTACTTCATCGCCGCTGAAGAATCCGGCATCGATCGCAAGTCCAAGGAGGTCTTCATCAAGGCGACGACGGATGACATCGTCGTGACCAAGAGTCCCGTCGGTCTTCCGGTCCGCGTTCTCAAAACGCCGCTCGTCCAGCGCGTCCTCTCCGGCAGCCGCGAGCCGTTCGTTTGTCCGTACCGTTGTCTTCGCACCTGCAATCCGGCGAAATCCATGTTCTGCATCGCGCGCGCTCTCCTTGCCACATGGTCCGGAGACGTCGAACACGGCCTTTACATGTGCGGCATGAACGTCAAGGCGGTCAATCGCATCTATCCTCTGAAGGAATTCTTCGACTCGCTCCGCTGAGTCGTCGAATCGCAGGAATCTGTCGGAATGCTGATCCTCTACCGAATCCTTTTTCCGCTGGTCTTTCTCTTTTTCCTGCCTGGACTCGTCGTCAAGCTGATTCGCCGCCCTGGCTGGAAGAAGACCTATTGGGAGCGCTTCGGCATCTTTTCGCCTTCTCGCAGGCGCGAACTCGCGGAATGGAAAGGCGCGGTTTGGCTTCACGCCGTCAGCGTCGGCGAAGTCAATCTCGCTCTTTCCCTTCTTGGAGAATGGGTGCGCCTGGATCCGAATCGCAAGTTCGTCCTTAGCACGACAACCACCACAGGTCAGGAAATTGCACGAGCCAAGGCCCCGGAAAGAACGAAAGTCGTCTTCTGTCCGATCGACTTCGGTCCGTGCGTCCGCGCTGCAATGAATCTTCTCGCCCCTTCGCAGCTCGTCGTCTTTGAAACAGAGCTTTGGCCGAACATGCTCGCTTCCGCCCGAAAGCGCGGCATGCGCGTCGCGCTTGTGAATTCCCGCATTTCCGACAAGTCCTTCCGCGGATATCGGCGCTTCCGCTTCTTTTTCGCCCCAGTTCTGCGCTGCTTCGATCTTATCTGCGCCCAAACGCGTCTCGATGCGGATCGACTGACCGCCATTGCTCCGGACGTCGCCGATCGCATCTCCGTCTGCGGAAACATCAAATTCGACCAGCCGCCGCCCTCCAGCGACGGTTTTGATTTCCATGCCCTTTTTGGATGCGACTGCACGATTCTTATCGCGGCCTCCACGCATGACCCGGAAGAAAGCCTGATCGCAGACGCGTTTTCCGTCCTCAAGCGCGAATTTCCCCTTCTCCGCCTTGTTCTTGTCCCGCGTCACGCCGAACGCGGCGCCGACTTGGAAAAAATGCTGAAAGCCAAAGGTCTTTCCTATCTGCGAAGAAGCAACGGCTTTTCCTCCGGATCCCCCTTCGACGTCCTGCTCGCCGACACGACCGGCGAACTCGCCTCCCTCATCAAGGGTTCGGATCTCGTCGTCATGGGCAAGACCCTTGCAGGAAATTCCGAAGGACAAAACATCATCGAACCCGCTGTCATGGACAAGCCGATCGTCTGCGGACGGCGTCTCCGCAACTTCCGACAGGCTCTCGACATCCTTGTCAAAGCCGATGCCGTCCGCCGCGTCATGGACGATTCCGAACTTGTCGATGCGCTCCGCTCTCTCCTGCGCAATCCCGAAGCCGCTCGCGCGATGGGACGACGTGCGGGAGACGTCATGCGCGCCAGCCGCGGCGCCCTTGAACGCACCCTTTCGATCCTGCGCCGCGAATGACCGCGCCTTGCTTCTTTCATGCCGACGCCTTTTTTCTGAAATTCGCCCGCTTGAAAACGCCGGCTTTTTCATGTATAGTACCTTTTGCAAACATTTCTACGAGGTTTTTTCATGATTGCTACTGCTGCGGAGCTGCGAGAAAAATATCTCGCCTTCTTTCAATCCAAGGGACACGCCGTCATTCACAGCGCGTCGCTGGTTCCTGACAACGATCCCACAGTCCTTTTCACCACCGCCGGAATGCATCCGCTCGTTCCTTATCTTCTCGGAGAGAAGCATCCCGCGGGCATCCGCCTGACTGACGTCCAGAAATGCATTCGCACAGGCGACATCGACGATGTCGGCGACGCTGTGCATCTCACCTTCTTCGAAATGCTTGGAAACTGGTCTCTCGGCGACTACTTCAAGAAGGAGGCCATCGAATTCAGCTTTGAGTTCCTCACCTCTCCTGAATGGCTTGGCTTCCCGCTTGACATGCTCGGCTTCACCGTCTTCGCAGGCGACGACGACGCTCCTTTCGACGAGACCGCATATAACGAGTGGCGCAGCCACGGCGTCAGCGAAAAGCGCATCGCAAAGCTTCCGAAAAAGGACAACTGGTGGGGGCCCGCCGGGCTTACCGGTCCTTGCGGACCCGATACCGAATTCTTCTATTGGACCGGACCCAAGCCGGCTCCAGAAGTCTTCGATCCTTCCGACAAGCGCTGGGTCGAAATCTGGAACAACGTCTTCATGGAATACTTCAAGAACTCGGACGGCTCCTACGTCCCGCTCAAGCAGAAGAATGTTGACACCGGCATGGGCGTCGAGCGCGTGACCGCCATCCTGCAGGGCAAGGACAATTGCTACGAAACCGAGCTTTTCGCTCCCATTTTCGCCAAGCTCGATGAAATTCGAGGCGTTCCGGCTCAGGCTGAACGCACGCCGGGCGAACGCATTATCGCAGACCATCTCCGCGCGGCCGCATTCATCATGGCGGACGGAGTCATTCCCGACAAGAACGGTCGCGAATACGTTCTTCGTCGCATCATCCGCCGCGCCATCCGTGAAGCCAATCGCCTCGGAATCAATACGAACTTCTGCGCTCAAATCGCAGACGTCGTCATCGAAAATTATAAGAAGTTCTATCCTGAACTCGAAGCCGCCCGAAATACGATCCTTTCCGAACTCACGCGCGAGGAAGAAGCCTTCCGGCGCACGCTTGAACGAGGCATGCGCGAATTTGAAAAAATGATCGCGCGCGTTCCGGACTTCGTTCAGAACAAAGTCGTCTCCGGAAAGAACGCCTTCAATCTTTATGAAACCTACGGATTCCCCATCGAGCTCACCGTCGAAATGGCCAAGGAGAAGAACTTCACCGTCGACATGAAGGGATACGAGGAGGCGCGCCAGAAGCACATCGCAGATTCGCAGACAGCCGAAAAGGGGCAGAACAAGGGCGGTCTCGCCGACCATTCCGAAGCCTCTGCGGAGCTCCATACGGCGACTCATCTGCTTCATCAGGCTCTCCGCATGACGCTCGGCGACCATGTCGCCCAGCGCGGTTCCAATATCGACGGCGTCCGTCTCCGCTTTGACTTCTCCCATCCGGAGAAGGTGACCCCCGAGCAGCTCGCTCAGGTCGAAAAGATCGTCAACGACGTCATTGCCGCCGATCTTCCCGTCATCTGTCGCGAAATGTCCGTTGATCAGGCGCGCGCAGAAGGCGCCATCGGACTCTTCGGCAGCAAGTACGGCGATGTCGTCAAGGTCTATAGCATCGGCGACTTCTCCAAGGAAATCTGCGGCGGTCCTCACGCCAAGTCTACCGGACAGCTTCAGCGCTTCAAGATCATCAAGGAGGAAAGCTCCTCCCGCGGCGTCCGGCGCATCAAGGCCATCCTCGAAAAGCAACCTGCGAAAGGATGAATCCATGGAAACTGGTGAAATCTTCGTCTCCGCAAAAAACGGCGTGCATATCGTGCGTGTCACCGGCAACGCCTCCTTCGCCTGCGCTCCCTCTCTTCGTCTGCTTGCGCAGTCTCTCGAAAAGGAGTCCTTCAAGGGCATCGTCATCGACCTCAAGGGATGTCTTTGGATGGAGAGCACCTTCATGGGCGTTCTGGCTATGCTCGGCCTCCGTGCGAAGAAGAGCGGCGTTCCCGCCGAAATCTACAACGCTTCCGAACAGAACATGGGGCTTCTTTGCGGTCTTGGACTCAAGAAGATCTTCGAATTCAAGACGGGGGACCTCTTCGAAGGAGGCGCCGCCTTGGAACAGACTCCCGCAACCCCGGAAAACAGCGCGCGCACCGTCCTCGAAGCTCATGAAACGCTCATGGACGTCGACGACGCCAACAAGAAGCTCTTCGGCACGGTCGTGGACTTGGTTCGCAAAGATGTGAATCGCATGGAAGGTGAAAACAAGAAACTCGACTGACCGAACGATTCTTTCTCTCGCATCCGCGCATTTCGCCGCGTAAAATGCGGCTTGCGACGACGACTCCGTTTCCGCTTCTCTTCGATCTTTTTTCCATGCAT
>CAZAAM010000025.1:3019-15949 GCA_964483055.1 uncultured Victivallales bacterium | reverse complement strand
CCGCCGTCGCCTCGTCGCCGCGCCGTTTCGCTTCGACGATTCGCTTCTGCGCCGCCCGCAAGTCATCCAGCGGGTCAAGCGCGACGCATTTAACCAAAACGCGAATCAGGCGAAACCAACGCCCCGTCCATTCTCCGCGATACTCGAATGCGCCTGCAAGACGATACGGGTCGTAATCCGGAAGAGAAAGCTGTTCCTTCGGTATCTTTCGAAGCATGTCGTCTCGCACGGACGCACGAAGCAGAGCATGTCGTTCCGGACCGCCTGGAGAGCCGGGCTTTTGAAGGAGAATCCGCGCCCCCTCCTCCGAAAGGAGAAAATCAATGAACGCTTTCGCGACTTCCGCATGAGGAGCTCCGCGCAAAAGCTGCACGGGATCGGACGTTATCGCCGTGCCGTTTTCGGGCATGACATAGACAAGGCGGGACTCTCCCGACATGCGACGATTCCAAGCCGCTTCGGAGAAGGCGTAGAAGTCGATGCAGATTCCCGCCGCCGCCTCGCCGGACGAAATGTCGCGCACGATCTTGCCTGCGCTGTCCGTGACGCTTCGCGCATTCGCTGCAACGCCTTTGACGAGCGCAAAGCCGTCGAGCCAGCCTTTCGCCCATGCATCGGGATCGGACGGATTCTCTCGCGCACGCGCAAGCATTTCGGTCTGAATCATCATTTCAAAGCACTTGGCGATGGATCCCGACTTCGTCGGATCGGCAAGAGCCAGCGTCCCGAAGAATTCCGGACGCCGCAAATCGCGCCATGTTTCAGGCGGCGGAACGCCCAGCTCGCGGATGCGCTCCGGATTGTAGGCGATTCCGAACGAAGAAAGGAAGACTCCGTAGAAGCGTCCCTGCGGATCGTAGATCGTTTCTCCGGCGAATGTCTGCGGGATATGGCGGAATGTCTCCGGCGCGCGCTCCTTGACGCCGGCGTCCACGCCATAGCCCATGTTCGCGAAACGAGCGTGATCGTAAGTTCCTCCGCCGAAAAAGAGATCGATTCCAATGCCGACGTCGGAGGCAAGGAAACGGCGACGCGCTTCAGAATCGGATTGCGGATCGCGGAACGAACGCGCGACTTCCGGCGTCCACTCTCCGCCCTCGGACTCCCAAAGAAGACGAAACTCCGTCTCGTAGCGGTCGTCGATATGGCGCACGATGTCGTTGGTTCCCCCGATGCTCCGCCAATCGAAGACGACATCCCTGCCCTGCATTTCCCGCCAGCGCTTGCGGAAGGCCCGTTCGAACTCGTAACGAATCGGCGTCGAATGCGGCGTAACGATCACAAGGCGATCCGCGTCCGTCGGCGGCGCGGACTCGCGCTGCGGTGCGCATCCTTCCGGGGTAAAAAGGAATGGAAGAGCCGCGACGAACAGAGGAAGAAGCAGCGCGACGACGATTCGAAACGACGTCATTTCTCAATCTCCGAGAATCCGAATCCGATCCGGAGGAAACGCGCATGCGACGCGCATTCCTGGCGCGCGTTCCGGTCCCGCGGACTCGCTTGCAAAGAATTCCGCATCGGCGTCCGTCGCACGGCAACGGAAGGAAAAGCTCTCGCCCAGAAACGTCGCGCCGACGATTTCCGCCGAAACGACGTTCTCCGCTCCATCCGACGGAGAAATGCGGACCGCTTCGGGACGAATCGTCAAAAGGCGTTCCTTCCCGTCCTCCGAAATGAAGGCTTCCTGGCCTTCCGCAGATACGCGAATGCGGCCGAAAGGCGTTTCAAACAGGAGCGAATCGCGTTCTTCTCCGAAACAGCGCCCCGGGAAGAAATTCGCATCTCCAAGAAAAGACGCGACGAATCGGCTGTTCGGACGATGATAAAGCTCATAGGGCGTCCCAACCTGTTCGATGCGCCCGTTCCTCATGACGGCGATACGGTCGCCAATGCTCAGAGCCTCCTTGCGGTCGTGCGTCACATAGAGGACGGTCAGATTTCGACTCTTGCATATTTTCTTGATTTCCAATCTCATTCGATCCCGCAAAGCAGCATCCAGATTGGATAGAGGCTCGTCCAAAAGAAGCATGTCGCCGTTCAGAGCAAGCGCGCGCGCCAAAGCGACGCGCTGCTGCTGTCCGCCGGAAAGCTCATGAATCCGCCGTTTGGCGAAGGAAAGCATGCCGACCGTTTCCAGAATGGACTCCGTCTCCCGGCGAACCTCGTGCGCGGAAAGGCCGCGCAGCTTCAAACCGAAGGCGACGTTCTCCGCGACATCGAGATGCGGCCACAACGCATAGTTCTGAAACACCATTGGCGCATGCCGCTTCTCAGGCGGCAGAGCGCCGATCTCGCGTCCCGCCAGCTTGATGCTTCCCGATCTTTGACGGACGAATCCGGCGATCGTGCGGAGAAGCGTCGACTTGCCGCATCCGGAGGGGCCCAAAAGGAAGAAGATCTCCCCCTCGCGAACGTCTAGATCCAGTTCGGAAATCGTCGTTGCGTCCGAAGAATAGGAAACGGAAAGATCGCGTATCGACAGCATGTGCTCTTCAAGACTCCTTGTTGGATTTTGAGCGCGAAAAAAGGACGTAAGCTAAAAGATAGGGGACGTTTTCGAAAATGCAAGGGCCAATCGAATCTGTAATGGAAATTTTCTTGACATGCGCGTCCGCATGCGTTATGTTAATAGGAATCCCAGCAACAACCGAAAGGATTCTCTGTTTTGATTACGCATTCCGTCGTTCTTGTCATCCTGATTCTGCTCAACGCCTTTTTCGCATCTTCCGAAGTCGCGATCATCTCCCTTTCTCCAATCAAGGTGCGCAAGCTCGCCAAGTACGGACGCCGCGGTCAGACTCTTTCCGCGCTGTTTCACAACTCCGGCAAGTTCTTGGCAACGGTGCAAGTCGGCGTGACATTGGCCGGCTTTCTAGCCAGCGCCTTCGCGGCGGATTCCTTTTCCGATCCAGTCGCCGAACTTCTGCAGAAACTGCCGTGGCCGGCCTTCAGTCTTGTCGTGTGGAATAAAATCGCGGTCGTAGCGATCACGCTCGCGCTCTCGTTCATTTCGCTCGTGTTCGGCGAACTCGTTCCCAAGCAGATCGCCTTGCGCTATCAGGCCGCCGTCGCGCTGAACGTCGCCCTGCCCATTCGCTTTCTTTCATGGATTGCGACCCCGTTCGTATGGATTCTTGAGCATTCCGTCGAATGCGTGATGAAGATCTTCGGCAAGCCCAAACGCGCGCAAAAGGTTACGGAAGAGGAAATCCGGATGCTCATCGGAATCGGCGCGGAAGACGGCGCCATCGCCCCGCATGAACGCAATCTGATTGAAAACGTATTCGAACTGAACGACATCACTTGCGGAGAAGTCATGACGCGACGCGGAGCCATTGCGGCGCTCGATGTCGCTGCGCCGCCGGAACAGGTCGAACAGTTTCTTCTTCGTTGGAGCTATGCGGTCTATCCGGTCTATCAGGGAACCATCGACAACATCATCGGCATTCTTGACGCATCCAGCTACTTCAAGGCGAAAATCAAAGGCGCGCCGACGGATCTTGCAAAGCTGATCCGCAAGCCGCATTTCGCGCCCGCCGCGGCCAAGATCGCCGGCATGCTCCGCTCCATGCAGGCGGAGCGCTCCGAAATCGCCGTCCTTCTGGATGAATTCGGCGGAACCGCCGGCATCATCACTCTTGAAGACATTCTTGAGGAGCTCGTCGGTTCGCTCCATGGAAATGCGAATCCGGAGGAAAGCCTGATCCGCAAAGGTCCTGGAGTCTGGGAAGCGGGCGGACTCGTCCGGCTCTCCGAAATCGAAAAACTGCTCTCCGTAGACCTTCCCGACGAGCATTTCGATACGCTCGGCGGCTACCTGATGGAGCATTTGGACAAATTGCCGAAACCTGGCGACCAAGTGAAGATCGGCGATGCCGTCGCATCTGTGCTTTCCGTCAAGGAACGTCGCGTCGAACTGGTTCGAATCGAGCAAGAACCGAATGCAGGAACGCCCTCCGGCGATGAAAACGAAGGCAAAGCGAATCGCGCAATCACAGAGAAACGATAAGCTCTTTCCCGTCGTAGATTACGGAGACATCCGGTTCTGCGCAGCGATTCCTTCCGACGCCGCGTCCCTCGGAAACGAGAACGATTCGGAAGACGCGCGTTTCCAACATGCCGGGATACGCTCCTTGCCGCGCGCCGATCGTCAGCGTCCGTTCGGCGTTGCTCCACGACATCGGAATCATCGAAAGCTCCCCCTGCTCAAAGCCATAGCCGTCGCCCTCGTCCTCGTACAGGACGAACGAGCCGTCCGCGCCCGGGCAGATACGGATTTCCAGATCGCTCCACGACTTCTCTTGCGCGTATTCCATGACATCCGCAAACGGAAGAATCGTTCCGGCCTTGAGATAAAGCGGAATGACGTCGAAAGCGACCTCGCGAGCGATGATCCGCCCGCCCTCTTCACGCCTGCCGCTCCAAAAATCAAAAAACGTTCCGCCCTTTGGGAGTCGAACGTCCATGACGCCGACCGAATCGGCGTCCAAACATCCATCCTTCAAATGCATTGAAGAAAGAACCGGCGCGACGAGCACGGAACGGCCGAACAAGTATTCCGTCGCACAGTCGTGCGTCGCGGGGTCGTCCGCATAATCGGCGACAAGCGGGCGCATGAAGCTCGCGCCCTCCGCATGAACCTGCCTCATCGTAGAATAGATGTAGGGAAGAAAGCAGTAACGCAACCGAATCGCGGAAACGAGAGCGTCATAGACAGGTTCGCCTTCCTTTCCGTACAAATGGAGCTCGCGGGGCGCGTCCATGCCGTGGCTCCGCATCATCGGACAGAACGCTCCGAACTGCATCCAGCGAACGTAAAGCTCATGAAAGGCCGGATTCCGAATCGCTTCCGCTCCCCCGTAATTCCAAAGGAAGAAGCCGCCGATGTCGCTGTTCCAGAATGGAATGCCGCATAGGCTCAGGGAAAGCCCGGCAGGAATCTGTTCGCGGAGAGCCTGCCAGGATGCGACCGTGTCGCCGGACCAGACGTTCGTTGCGTTTCTCTGCTGTCCGACGAACGCCGAACGCGTCAGGATGAAGACGCGCTTCTCCGAAGTCGCCGCGCGCTGCCTTTGATGCACTCCGGACGTCGTGGCGAGCGGGAAGGCATTGCGAACGTTGCGGAACGGACCTTCCGCTGTCGGAAGATCGAAGTCGGACGGCAGGACAGGATTATGGTCGGGCTCCGTGGAATCCATCCACCATGCGTCCATCCCGAGAGAAAAAATGTTGCGGTTCAAAAAGTCCCAATACAAGGCTCGCGCCTTGTCGTTGAATGGATCGTAGGGCGAGTTTTTGATTTCCTTGCACGACATGTCCGAAGGAAACGTCCCGATCGGAAGAATGGCGCCGATCTCCTTCATGGCGGCATAGGGCTTCGTCTTGACGCCGAACGACGCCCAGATCGAAATCATGCAATGCGCCTTTCTTCGATGTATTTCGTCGAGCATTCCTTTCGGATCCGGAAAGCCGGGATTGCCGAACTCCATTGCATTCCAATAATAAGGATCCTCGCTCCAATACTGCCAGTCCTGCACGATGCCGTCGATGGGAATGCGGCGCTCGCGATAGGCGCGAAGGACGTCGAGGAGCTCTTCCTGGCTTTTGTAGCGTTCGCGGCTCTGCCAGAAGCCGAACGCCCAAAGCGGATGCATGGGAGCCGCGCCCGTCAGCTTGCGAATCAGGCGGACGACGCCGTCCGTCGATCCGCCGAACATTACATAATAGTCCATGCGTTCGCCGGCTTCAAAATCGAAGACCGCGCCGTAGCGATGCGCGCCGTCGAAGCGTGCGACTGCGGGATTGTCCAAAAAGACTCCGTATCCCTTGACGGACTGAAAGAGCGGCATGCAGACGAATCGGTTGTCCTGCAACAGCAGAATCTGCTCTGCGCGCTGGGAAAGGCGTCCGTTCTGCTGCTGGCCGAATCCGTAGATCGCTTCGCGCTCGTCCAAACGAAACGCCTGCCGAATGCGGAACGTTTCTCCGGAGGCGTAGCACGTGCGGACGAACGTCGTCGGCTCCTGCGGCGTCTCGGCAAGAAATTCCGTTCCGTCAGCGCGCAGGAAGCGCAGCGATCCGGTCGCCCGAGTCAACACGACCGTCATCGCCTCCGAAGACGCTGAAATCGTCTCCGGCGTCTCTTTTACGACGACGCGAGTCGCATCAGGACTCGATACGACGGAAAAGCTTCTTTCCGTTCCGACAGGCGCCCCCGCAGGAGTCTTCACGATGCGAACGATCTCCGGGGAATGGAACTCCGCCCGGAGATCGAGTCCTTGTTCTGGAATCCGTTCGCAAAAACCGTTTTCGCCGACAAGCTTCTTCATGGCGCCTCCTTGTCCAGTTCCTATTGCTGCACGACGGATGCTTTTTCGTTCGCCCGTTACAATGAAGCGCCGTAAAGAAAAATCAACGAGGTTTCCGAAATCGACTGAAAAAATCCGAAAAAATCCAGAGTTTTCAAAGTTGCGGCTTCACCTCGACAATGCGTCCTTCGGAATCGAAGGTCATTGGATCGATGCAGACTTCGCGGTGATATCCGGCGGACCAGCCTTTCTTGATTGAATCCGGCCAAGCGAAGCGGTGATAGACGATTCGCCATTCGTCCGTGCCGGGAATGCGGATGGTCTGATTGTGTCCGGTGGCGTAGATCCCTTGCGCCGGATCCTTTTGAATGACAATGTTGTTCGTCGGAATCGAGAGCGGACCGAGCGGAGTGGGAGCCGTGCCGTAGCGAACCTTGTAGTTTTCGCTTCTGGTGTCGTCCTCCGACCACAGGAAGTAGTAGGTTCCGTTGCGATAGAGGACATGTCCGCCCTCGCGGAAAGTGCGATCCATCGGGAAGACGACGACTTTGCTTTTGTCGTAAGTCGTCAAATCCTCGCCCAGCTTGACTCCCGCGAAATAGCCGTTGCCCCAGTAGAGATAAACATCGTCGGTCTTCGGATCGACGAACACGTCGGGGTCGATCTGTTGTCCGCCCCTGACGCCTGCCGGACGCTCGTCGATCATCGGGCGTCCGCTGTCCTTGAATGGACCGAGCGGATCGTCGGCCACGGCGACGCCGATCTTGCCGGCCGCGACGAAATAGAAATAGTACTTGTAGGAGCCGTCCTTCTGCTTGCGCTCAAGGATGCACGGCGCCCAGGCGTTGCGGTCCGCCCACTTCACATCCTTGCCGAGTTCGAGGATCGTTCCATGCGCGGTCCAATTCTTCAGATCAGGCGAGGAAAAGACGCGAAAATCCTTGCCGCTCCAATTCTCATAGCCGTCGGAAGTCGGATAGAGATAATACAATCCTGTCTTTTCAGAGTGCATGATCGCTGGATCCGCGTAGTATCCGGGAATGACGGGGTTCTTGTTCACTTTGTCTTCTCCTTGGATTGCGACGGGCGCGACCGCCGACGCCACTGTGCAGAAAATGGCAAGAATGCTTGACTTGATTCGACTTCGAAACAACGTTTTCATAGATACCTCTCCTTTGGATGGTGTATTTGGGATCGGGACACGCATTGCTATGCGGCTCGACGTTGAAAACTGAAAGATGAGTTTCATTTTCAATAACATTGGAAATTTCAATTAAAAAAAAGGACGAAAGAGATCTCCATCGATTTTTTTTGCAGAATGCCCGGCTTCTCCTTGCGTCAATCGGCATGCGGACGATCAAGGCAGAATCAGATCCTCCAAATAGGAATCGATCGCGATTTCGCAACGCTCGCGCGACCCCGCTTCATAAGGCGAATGCCGAAAGCAGGAAACATGGATTCCGACAAATTCCGCCCATTTTTTCAGATGCTGCTTGACCAGATCGCCGCGCTCGTCGCTTTCCGGCGAGCCTGTCGTATAGACGACCGCCATGCGTCGTCCGTCCAGAACGCCGCGCGAAGCCTTGTGGCCGCGGCTTTCGAAGGCGAGGCCCGGCTGCGTGATGAGATCGATATAATGCTTCAGAGCGAACGGAAGTCCGAAGTTCCACAGAGGCATTGAGATCAGATAGAAGTCAGACGCCTCGAATCGATGAAACTCCAGCTTGACCGCCTCCCATGCGGCGCGTTCTCTCTCATCGGGCTCTTCGCCTGCCGCGACCTTCATGCGCGCGGAAACGAGCGTCGCGCCCATCTCCGGCAGACTATGCTGCGAAAGATCCAGTTCGTCAACCCGCCAGTCCGGACGCGTCGTAAGAAACTGCTTCAGAAAATAATTCCCCATCTTTCTGGAATGGGAGCGTTCGCCGCGCGGCGATGTAGAAAGATAGAACAGCGTCTTCATCGTCGTTTCTCCAGTTTGCATGGCACGCGCGGATGTCGGTCCGGAGACTCCGACGCCTTGGGCGTCCTCCGCGTCCTCATTTTGCGAATTGCAAACAATATTGCGCACGAACAAGCATTTTTCAAGGGGCGTTGCGCATTTTCGCTTGCAAAAAAACGCGTTTTGATATATATTGTTTCCTCTGCGACACGGGCGGGGCGCCCCCGTCGCGTCGCCGGACGTTTCACTTCTGCCATTGCCAAGGAGCACGACCGGATGAAAACCTTCCTTCTTACAGCTTGCACGCTCATCGCAACGGTTCTCGTCGGAATCGGATGCGGACGGGATCTTTCCGCCGACGAACTTCTCCAAAAGGCTGCGGAATCCGCCGCGAACGGCGACTGGAAGAAATCGCTCTCCTATGCGCGCTCCGCCTACGACAAGGCTTCGGACAGTCCTGCAGCCATCATCATGTACGCACTCGCATTGGAAAACAACGACCAGCTTGACGAAGCGGCCTCCCGCATGCGCCGCCTGGAAGAGAACGTCGACAGCTTCATGGCGCAGTACACCTTGGGACGCATGCTCTTCAGACAGGGAAAGATCGACCGTTCCATCCGTCCCCTCACGAACGCGCTCGCACTGAAGCCGGACAATCCCGACACGCTTCTTCTTCTCGCGCGCGCAAACGCAGACCGCAAGCGCGACGACGCAATCGACTATTACAAGCGTCTTTCCAAGACCGAACGTTTCCACGACTCTGCCATCCCGCACAATGAGATCGGCGTTCTTTATCTCCTGAACGGAAAGCGCGGCCTGGCGACGTTCGAACTGCAATGCGCTCTCGGGCTCGACGCGGACAATCCGGAGATCGTGCTCAACAATGCGATCTTGAACGACTACCATTCCTCTTCTCCGTCCAGCATCGGAACCGCGAAGAAATATTACAACCGCTTCATCGATCTCGCGCGCAACCGTCCGGAGCTGACCAAGGACTACGCCGCAGTCAGCAACCGTCTGAACGCCATCCGCTGATTTCGCCATGTCCCGCTATATTCCGGATGACGTTCTCGAACAGATTCGCTTGCGGGCGGACATCGTCGACGTCGTCCAAAGCTACGTGCCGACGCTGAAGCGCGCGGGACAGACATGGAAGGCATGCTGTCCTTTCCATCATGAAAAGACTCCGTCCTTCATCGTCAATCCCGCGCGCGGAATCTTCAAATGCTTCGGCGGCGGAAAAGGCGGAAACGCATTCACCTTCGTCATGGAAATGGAGCGGCTCGATTTTCCCGACGCTGCGGAAATGCTTGCACGGAAGTACGGCGTCATCATTCCGGAGGAACCGCGCGGAAATTCGCCTCGCGAAGGACGCCGGTCAGGTCCGGACCGCAATACGCGGGAGAGGCTTTTCACCCTTCATGAAGAAATCGCCGCATTCTATCGCAACCAGCTTTCAGCGCATCCGGATTCCTCCGTCGCCAGATACTTCGCCGCGCGCGGAATCCCCGACGACATCGCAGCGCAGTTCATGATCGGAGCTTCTCCGGACTCCTGGGACGCGGCCATCCGTTTTGCGCAATCGCGCGGCTTCACGGATGAAGAGCTGCGCACGTCCGGACTTGTCTCCAGTCCGGAAGAGAATCCGAATCGAATCTATGACCGCTTTCGCAATCGACTGATGTTCCCGATTTGGAATGAACAGGGCCGCATCGTCGGATTCAGCGCGCGTTCCGTCGAGACGAATCCGCGCGGCGCGAAATACGTCAACACGTCGGAAACGCCAATCTTCACCAAGGGACGCATCCTCTATGCCCTGAATTTCGCACGCCCGCATATCCATGAAAAGGACGCCGTCGTGCTTTGCGAAGGGCAGATGGACGCCATTGCATTGCACCGCGCCGGAGTCCGGAACGCAGTCGCGCCGCAAGGCACGGCGTTCACGCCCGATCAGGCGAACATTCTCAAGCGCCATTCGACGAATGTCGTTCTCGCATTGGACAACGATCAGGCTGGATGGAATGCCGTCTTCAAAGATGCTGAAATTCTGCTTCCGCTCGGCTTTGCGATCCGCGTCGCCGTCTATCCGGGAGCTAAGGATGCCGACGAGCTCTTGAATCGCTCCGGGCCGGAAGCGCTGCGGAACGCTGTCGACGACTCGATCGACTTCTTCGACTTCGCGCTCAGGAATGCAATGCGTTATGTAGATCCGCAGTCGCCGGCAGGCAAGGCTGCGGCTGCGAACAAGGTCGTCGACTGGCTGCTTCAGCTCGACAACGATGTCACGCGCGCATTTTACATGGAATGGCTCGCCAGGAAGCTCGTCCTTCCTGAGAGCGCGATCGCGTCCGTCGTCGAACGCCGCCGCATCGACGGCGCGCGCTTCCGGAATCCGCACAGGATCATCGAAAAGCCGAAGCCTGCCGTTCGTCCGAAGGCGGCGGACAAGGCTCTCGCCGAACTTCTTGCTCTCTCGCTCGCCGACGAGGGCGTCGCCCGCCTCGTTGCAAACGATCTTCCGCATGAAGCGATCGGATCTTCCCCGACGGGGCGCGCTCTGGAACTTATGATCGCATCGACCTTGAACGGAGAATGGGCGGATGCCGCGGACGCCATCATGCTTGAGCTTGCCAAGTCTGGCGATGACGCTTCGGAAGTCTCTGGAATTCTTGCTTCAGCGCCGGATTCGGCATCTCTTTCCGAACGCGCGAAGAAGAATGCATGCAACGGCGCGCTCCGAACTCTTCTGGAGTTGCATGGAAAGGAGGAGCGCGCAAAACTGATTCTTGCATGCGGCAGGGAGCTCGACGAAGCGAAAAAGCTGGAATTTTCCACACGAATTTCCCAAATTTCCAAGGATTTGCTCGCGCTCCGGAAAAAATATCCAGTCATTCCTTGAGATTTTTCAGCAAAAAAACTTGAAAATGGATTTGCAAGGTCTATATTAGTCCGCATGTTGCGCTATCAAATTTTTTGAGGTTGCCAAGTGTACGACAAATTCAGAGAGCTGAAACAAAAGATTGCCAATCCCGCATTGGTGATGGAGAAGGCTCCCTACCTGATAAAATTCGCAGAAACTGAAGAGGAGATTCGCGAGGTTCAGAGCCTGCGCTTCCAAGTCTTCAACGAAGAACAGGGCAAAGGGCTCGACTCCTCCAAGCAGAATGGAATCGACAAAGACGAATTCGATGACGTCTCCCTGCATCTTGTCGTTCGCCATCAGGATGCAGGCGCGATCGGAACCTATCGGATCATCATCGGACACGACAGCAACTCAGTCGAATCCATGTACTCCTCTCGCGAATTCGACATTCGCGGCATGGATGATTTCCGTGCGTCCACCGTCGAAGTCGGACGTTCCTGCGTCGCCCCCGGATATCGCAACGGCGCCGTGGTCGCTCTTCTTTGGGCCGGCATCTCCAGTCTGATCGCCAGATCCGGCATGCGCTACATCGCCGGATGCCCCAGCCTTGAGGAAACCTCTCCCGCTGCGGGATGGGCCCTTTACGAGGATTTCAAGCGCCGGGACATGCTTACGAAGAAAATTTTTGCAGAACCGCGCCCGAACTTCGTTCTGCCTCGTCCTCCTCAGGCGGAAATCGATGCCATTTTGAATGATCCGGCGCGCATGCGCTCGCTTTGTCCGCCGCTTCTCAAGGGCTATATCCGCATGGGGTGCCGCCTTTGCGGTCCGCCTGCGTTCGACTACGAATTCAAGACGATCGACTTTCTTGCGATTCTTGACGTCGCGCACCTTCCGGAACGCTACAACAGGCATTTCAACGTCCATGTTCAGGAGCAAGGCTGATTCCTCTATGTTCCTTCTCCTTCGCGTCTTCCGTCGATTTTGGCGCATTCCCGCCCTTTTTCTTTGGGCGATCGGCCACGGAGTCTATTGCCTTCCGATCCGCTACTTCTACGAGAAAAATCGCAGCATCCGTCGCATGGCTCGGCAGATACGCATTTGGGGCGCCGGAATCTGCTGGATTCTCGGCATTCGCGCTCGAATCCACGGCGATCCCGAGCTCTACGAAAAAACCGGCGGACTCGTCGTCTCCAACCATTTGGGCTATGCCGACATTTTCCTGCACGCATCCATCTTCGGACTCCGCTTCACCCCGAAGGCCGACATCCGCAAGTGGCCTGTTCTGGGCTGGTATACGGACCTGACGCGCCCGATCTGGGTCGATCGCAAATCCAAGCAGTCCTCCTCGCGAACAATGGTTCTCTTCCGTGAAACGCTGGAGAACAAGATTCCCCTTATCATCTACCCTGAAGGCACCAGCACCGACGGAAAAAGCGGCATTCTTCCTTTCAAGACGACGCCTTTCGAGCCTGTCGTCGGAACCGACATCCCTGTCCAACCCATCGTCGTCGTCTATCGCGTCCCGCGCGGCGGCGCTGATCCCGCCTGGTATGGCGACATGACCTTTCTGCCGCATCTTTGGAATCTGCTTGGCAGCTCCGGCGTGACGGCGGACGTCTACGTGCTTCCGCAGATCCGAGCGGAAGGACGAACCCGCAAGGAGCTTGCTCAGTTCGTCCGCGATGAAATGGTCAAAGTCTACGACGCGCATTTGAACAATCCATGACCGCCCCTGCCCTCTGCTGCAGATTCCCTATGCTTGTTTTCTTCTTCCGCTGTTCGACCTGCGCAAAAGAGTCCATTCTATTTTCTTC
>CAZAAM010000025.1:1081-3009 GCA_964483055.1 uncultured Victivallales bacterium | reverse complement strand
ACCAAGGGAGACCGTGCAGAATGCAGGCTGCGCCATTCCTATAGTAGCGGGAAAAGGGCGATGAACTCTCATCCTGCGTCATGGACGCAAGGAGAGGCACGCAAACAAAACTCCATATCATTCAAGAAATTGCAGAGACGAATGTCTTATAATCATTCGCGGCGGCGAAGCGTTGCGAGGATTTGAACGCCTCTTGCCTTGACCGCAAGCGCCGAAAAATGCGACCGTCATTCGAAATAGTCGCCGAACGGACCGGCCATGTCCGGATTGCGGAGCTTCCGAATCGCCCCCTGCTCCAACTGACGAAGCCGCTCGCGCGAAAGTCCGAAGATGCGACTCAACTCCACCTGGGTCTTCGCCGGCTGGCCGTCCAGACCGTAGCGAAGACGCAGCAGGAGCTGCTCGCGCTCCGGGAGACGCTTCAGGGCCTTATTCAGTCCTGCGCACATGATCTTGAATGCAAGTTGCCGTTCCGGATCGGATGTTTCCGATTCGCTTTGAATGTTTTCCAATAGGAAGCCGCTGGAAGAATCGTCAAGCGAGACCTGAAGCGAGAACTCCTGAGAAGCCATGCTCCGAATGGCGCGGACGCGTTCGACCGAAAGGTCCAACTCCCGGGCAAGCTCTTCGATGCCAGGTTCGCGCCCGGTTCGTTGCAGAATCGCCTGCTCGGCGCGATTGATCCGCACGACGGCGTTCATCATGCTTTGCGGCATGCGAATGACGCGCGATTGATTGGCGATGGCGCGCGCTATGTCATGCTTGATCCACCAGGTGGCATAGGTGGAAAACTTGTGCCCCAGGCGGTAGTCAAAGCGTTCGAACGCCTTGATGAGCCCGATGTTGCCTTCCTGAATCAAGTCGGCGTGGGTCAACGCGGCGGAGCGATAATGCTTGGCGATGCTTACGACAAGCCGCAGATGCGATGTAAGGATCGTCTTCCGAAGAGATTCGATTCGTGCGAAACAGCGTTTCACATCCTGCAAAATTGCGGCGCTTCGTACAAGATCCGGCAAAAGCTTTTCTTCCAGCTCCTGCGTCGCCATGGCGGACATTTCATAGCAGTAGATGTTCGCGACTCGGTTCCATTCCATCAACTTGACCGTGTTGACCGGGTAGCGCGAAACGAGCGAGCTGATCGACTCGTACAAGGTCCCGACGCCGCGCAGCTTGCGAAGACGATAAAGGGAAAGCAGCTTCTCTCGCTCCGCCTCGATCGCATCCGCCGTCCGCCGCATGTCCTTCAAAAGGGCGATCTTCGATTTTGCAGAATCCTGCGGCAGACTGAATTCCAAAAAGAAGTCGGGCGCTGTTTCCGGCATGCATTCGCGGAGAAGTCGAATTTGCTCCTCCATGACGAAGCCGAAGCGCGAAACGGCCCTGCGTATCGCGTCCGTTTCTTGTTCGACGGCCTGCCAGACGGCCTGCTCGTCTTCCGGCGAAAGCGGTTCGCTTTCTCCAAGACGCCGATAATAGAGACGGAGGGAATCCAAATCGTCATGAGGGGCAATCGCACGCGAAGAAGAGCCGTCGGACGTCATTCCCGATCTTTGACGTTCGGCCTTCGAACTTTCCGCCTTCGATTTGCGCAATTTCTTCATTCCCTTTCAGACATCCTTTCTTCAACGTTTCCGCAACTCGCAAATCGTGTTCTATTTTCTATCGATTCTTTGATACGCAAGAACCATGCCGCAAGAATGTGCGCCCGCAGTGCGTCTTAAAAGACAGAACGAGACGCTTCGCAGTCCTTCTCATAATGTAGCTTCATGAATTCGTTTTTTCAAGAGAGAAGCTGCATCCTCACGTCTCTCCCCGTTGAGATTTGCCCAAAAAACGATTTCGCACGGCGGCAAGGGAAACGCGACGCGCGATTTGCACGATATAAGAATAAAAAGACGTCAAGAAGAAACCTTGTCTCCGTCGTGGAC
>CAZAAM010000025.1:0-1071 GCA_964483055.1 uncultured Victivallales bacterium | reverse complement strand
CGTGGACGACGATATGCTTCGTGCGTCCGTGCAACGAGCAAAGGATGTCATAGGCATGACTGCCTTTGAGACGCGCCCAGTCTTCCGCGGAAGCGTGTTCCGCGCCGTCGTCGCCAAGCAACGTCGCCACTTCGCCCACTTCGGGGACTTCGCCCTGAAGCGCATCGAGCGAAACTTCCGTATAATCCATGGAAATGCGGCCGAGGATGCGGCATCTTCGGCCGCGAATCAACACGTCGGCATGATTGGAAAGCTGAAGTGGAAGACCGTCGGCATAGCCCGCGGAAACAAGCGCGACGGTCGAATCCTTTTCCAAGGTATGCGTGCATTCATAGCCGATCGTCGAGCCGGCCGGAAGACGACGCACCGCGATCACGCGCGTTCTCAGGGAAACGACAGGGCGAAGTCCGATGGGGTTTGAAGATTCGCAATAGCCGTAAAGTCCGATTCCGACGCGTGCGGCCGTAAAGGGGGAGCGTATCGACTCCGGGCAGGACGCGATGGCATCGGTGTTCGCGATATGCGCGCACCGGATGTTCACGCCGGACGCCTTGACATCTGCAAGAATCCGCTTGAAGAGCGCAATCTGTCGGAGCGTAACCGGATGATTCGGGTCGCGTCCGACGGGAAAATGCGAGAAAAGATCCGAAACGCGCAGATTCGACATGGCATTGATGCGGCGAATCGCATTCGGGGCGGCATCAGGCAGAAAGCCGAAACGTCCCATTCCGGTGTCCAGCTTGACCATCACGTCCAGAACCTTGTTTCTGCGCGCCGCCTCGCGGTTCAGTTTTTCCGCTGTTTCCAAAGAGGATATCGCGGGAATCATGTCATGGATCGCCGCCAGTTCGATTTCATCTTCGAAAAGTCCGCCGAGCAGGCGGACGCATCGACCGAAGCCAAGCAAGGGCGCAGCCTCCGACGGCATGGCGACGCAAAAGCCCGGCACGTCGTCCTTCAGGATTTCGGCGACGGATGCGGCCCCGACGTTGTAGGCGTCCGCCTTCACGACGGCGAAAAGATCCAGCGGAGCGACGCGGCGCGCCAGGGTTCGATAATTGGAACGAAGCG
>CAZAAM010000024.1:9411-16096 GCA_964483055.1 uncultured Victivallales bacterium | reverse complement strand
TACATCATGCGCACTCTCGACATCGAGGAGGATACGGAGAATCTCCGCTATTCCAAGATCGTGCTGGCGACCGATGCCGACGTGGATGGCCTTCACATTCGCAATCTGCTCATCACCTTCTTTCTTCAATATTTCGAGTCGCTGGTCATTTCCGGGCATCTTTACATCCTGGAAACGCCTCTCTTCCGCGTACGCAACAAGCAGAAGACGCACTACTGCTATTCCGAAGCGGAACGCGATGCGCGAGCTGCAGAGCTTCGCGGCGCGGAAATCACGCGTTTCAAAGGGCTTGGAGAAATCAGCGAGAACG
Source organism: uncultured Victivallales bacterium (assembly GCA_964483055.1). Classification (GTDB taxonomy): domain Bacteria; phylum Verrucomicrobiota; class Lentisphaeria; order Victivallales; family UBA1829; genus UBA1732. The sequence goes on along the minus strand of CAZAAM010000024.1, from coordinate 15,786 downwards.
AGTTCGGGCAGTTCATCGGCGATGACATCCGTCTGGAGAAGGTTACGCTCGAAAACACCAAAGGCGTTCACGAGCTGCTCAAGTTTCTCATGGGCGACAACACGCCGGAACGCTGGGAATACATTCAGAAGAATCTGATTTGACTTGAATCTTATGGCAAGACGCGAAAAAGGCAAAAAGGAGCGCGACGCGAACGCGCGGACAAAGGAAGAGCCGGAACGGACGGATTCGACGCCCGAAAACGCTCCGGAGGAGGACGCGCGTCCAGACGGAAATGCGAAACACGTTCCCGGAGAAACACCCTCCGCGGAGCAGGAAGACGCCGCATCCGAAGCGGATTTCCCGGAGTCCAATGACGGCGACATGGATGCGGATGGGGGAACGAGCGCGCTCGAATCTCAAGATCCGAATCAGCGCATTCGCCTGATGATGAACCGCAACTTCATCGAGTACGCCTCCTATGTCATCAAGGATCGCGCGATTCCGGACGTGGACGACGGGTTGAAGCCGGTGCAGCGCCGCATCTTGTGGACGCTCTTTCTGCACGACAACGGGACGTATCACAAAGTCGCGGGCATCGTTGGCGCGGTCATGCAGTTTCATCCGCACGGCGACGCGTCGATTTACGAGGCGCTGGTCAATCTTGCGAACAAGGACGTCTTCATCGACAAGCAGGGATCCTTCGGCAGCGTGATTCTCGGCACGCCTGCCGCCGCCGCCCGCTACATCGAATGTCGGCTGACGCCGCTTGCGCGAGAGGTCCTGTTCAACCGCGCGATCACGGAGCTGGTCGATTCCTACGACGGACGCAATCAGGAGCCCGTGCGGCTTCCCTCAAAGATTCCGACGCTGCTGCTGATGGGAGCGGACGGCATCGCGCTTGGCACGCGTTCCAACGTCATGCCGCACAACTTCAACGAACTTCTGCGCGCGCAGATCAGCATTTTGCGAGACGAGCCCTTTCAGATCTATCCGGACTTTCAGCAGGGCGGTCTTATGGACGTTTCCGACTGGCAGGACGGGCTGGGCAAGGTTGTCGTTCGCGCGCGCCTCGAAATCGACGGACGCAACATCAATATCCGCGAGATTCCGCCTTTGACGACGACAGCGAAGCTGATGGATTCCATCGAGGCGGCGGTCAACAAGAATAAGATCAAGATCGCCAGCTTTCACGACTATACGGCAGGCACGGTCAACATTCAGCTTTCCCCGTTGCGCGGCTATGACCCGCACAAGGCGTTGAACGCGCTTTATGCGTATACGGACTGCCAGATGAACGTCTTCAGCCGCGCGGTGGTCATCATGGACAACCGCCCGGTCCGCATGAGCACAAGCGACATCCTGCGGCGCAACACAAGCAAGCTTTTGGAATATCTGAAATGGGAGCTGGAGCTTCAGGCCGGAGCTTGTCTTTTCAAAATGCTTGCGCGCACGTTGGAGCGCATCTTCATCGAAGAAGGCATCTACAAGCGCATCGAGAAATGCAAAAGCCGCGAGACGATGGTCAAGGAGGTGCGGACGGGCCTTGCAAAGTTCAAGGATGAGTGGCTTCCGCTGATCCGCGCCTTATATGAGAACATGGCTTCGGGGCCGCATGTCATGCCCATGTCGGATGCCGAAAAGACGCGCATGGAGCAACTGTCGCAAGGAACGATCCCGGACGCTGAAATCGATCGCCTGGTCGAAATCCCGATCCGGCGCATCGCGGCATTCGAACTCGACAAATGTCGCGAGGAGGTCGACCTGCTGGGCAAGGAGCTCGACAAGGTACGGAAGAATCTGAAGCGCATCAAGGCCTATGCGATCAAGTATCTGGAAGATCTTCTCGCAAGGTACGGATCGTTGTTCCCGCGTCGAACTGAGATTTGTCTCAACGGATTCGAAAAGATCGACAAAAGCGAAGTCGCGCTGAACAACATCCGCGTCGGCTGGGACAAGAAGAATTGCTATATCGGCACGTCGGTGAAGTCCGACGACGTCGTCGTATGCAACGAGTTCGATCACCTGCTATGCATCGAGCGGACCGGAGAGTACAAGGTGATCAACATCCCGGAAAAAATTTTCGTCGATCGCCTGTTCGAGTTCCGCAAATACGACAAGTCGACCGTATTTGGCGTCGTATACACGGACCGGAAGACGGGGAAGGTCTACTGCAAGCGGACGATCATCGACAAGTTCATTACGGACAAGGAATATCGGATCATTCCGGAAGGCTGCAGGCTGGAAGTCGTCACGCCGCGCCCGAACTCCATTTACGAAATCAAGGTGGATACGCCGATTCGCGCGAAGCAGACGCAGCAAATCTCGCTCATGGACGCGCCGATTCGCGCTCCCAAAGCGGGCGGCGTCATCCTGTCTCAGCGCAAGCTTCTGAAAATTACGTTCCAACGTCTGCTCGACGAAGACGAGCCGACCCCTAATGAAGAACGCCAGCCGCCGGATCTTCCGAGCATGCCGCCGCCGCCCGTTCCTGAGCCGAAGAAAGCGTCGGATTCCGCTTCGCACGATTCGAAGCCGGAATCCGTCCCCGGCGATGCGGTCAAAGAGCCCGCCAAGACCGAGCGCAAGCCGATCAAGTTTTCCGCATCGCCGCCGCCCGTTCATCATCCGTCCGCTTCCGCGAAGGAGCGCGTCAAGCCGAACGACGCTGTTGCTAAGCCGGAAGTCAAGCCGAATGTCGAACGGGAAGAGGACGACTGGAATGTCCAGCCGGATCTCGGGATTTGACGATGGCGAAGCGCACGATCGTTTGCGGAAGCGGACCTGCAGGCTTGTCCGCAGCGCTGGCTGCCTGTGAAAAAGGGGATTCCGTTCTTCTGGTCGAGAAGGAATTGGAACTGTCGCGCAAACTCCTTGCCAGCGGAAACGGACGATGCAATTTCAGCAACGATCTGCCGGCGAACGAGTTCATGGCGCGTTTCGGACGGGAGGGGCGTTTCATGACGGAGTGTCTTCGAGCCGGATCCAAGGACTGGCTGTTCTCCTTTCTCAGGGAACATGGCGTTCAGCCTGAGCTGACGAATTCGCGGTACTGGTTTCCCGCCTCCGGACGGGCGTCCGACGTCCGCGACGCCTTTCTCTGCGAGCTGCGACGGCTCGGCTGCGGACTGCGAGTCGGAACGCGCATCGCATCCGTTTCTGTTTCAGCTGGCGCCGTTCGGAACGCGATGCTTTCCAACGGGGAGACGATCCCTTGCGAACGCTTGATTCTTGCATGCGGCGGAACAGCGGCTCCTCAGCTCGGCGGATCGGATTCCGGCCTAGAGCTTGCGCGTTCGCTCGGACATTCCATCCGATCGCCGCGCCCGGCTTTGGCTCCGATTCCTTTGCGCGAGGCTTGGACGCATGCGCTTTCCGGCGTTTCTCTGACGGACGCGGAGCTCGTTTGCGGACGCGGACGCTTCAAACGAAGGGAGCGCGGCGAGCTGCTGTTCACGCATGACGGCGTTTCCGGACCGGCCGCTCTGAATCTTTCGGCGGATGCGGCTGCATTGTTTCAGCGGGACGGGGAATGTGAAATCCAGTTCAATCCTCATGCAGGAACGCGCTGGACGGACTTTCTTTCCTTGGCGCGTGAGAAGGTTCCGAAACGCCTGCTTCGTTCCGCGCTCAGAGAAAGGATTCCTGCATCGCTGGCGGACGTCCTTTGCGAGACGGCGGGACTCTCGGAACGTTGCTGTCAGGCGCTGGACAATGCGACGATCGAGCGTTTCGCGCGGGCCCTGTCGGCGATTCCTCTGCACGTCGCCGGAACAGCCCCGATGACGAAGGCGATGGCAATGGCAGGCGGCGTTTCTCTGAAAGAGGTGGATCCGCGCACGATGGAAAGCCGCATCGTCCGCGGCCTGCGTTTTGCGGGCGAGATCCTCGATCTGACCGGTCCATGCGGCGGCTTCAACATTCAATTCGCATTTTCGAGCGGTCGTTTGGCCGGCTCGGCGGAGCAGGATTATGTTTCAGAATAAGAAAGTGGCGGTCGTCATGCCCGCGTACAATGCGGAGAAGACCATCGTGCGGACCTACGAGGAAGCGCGCAGACAGCAGTTCGTCGACGAAATCATTATCGTAGACGATGCGAGCGGAGATCAGACGGAAATGGTGTCCAAGTCCTTGCCGGATGCGGTGTTCGTTCGTCATGAGGAGAATCTTGGCTACGGCGGAAACCAGAAGACGTGCTACCGAATCGCCCTCGAACGAGGCGCGGACATCATCGTCATGGTGCATCCTGACTATCAGTACACGCCGTTGCTGATCCCTGCGATGGCGTCGATGATCGGCAGCGGGCTGTATCATTGCGTGCTGGGATCGCGCATCTTAGGCGGCTGGGCTCTTAAGGGCGGCATGCCTCTCTATAAGTACGTCAGCAACCGTGCGCTGACCTTCATCGAAAATCTTCTTTTGGGTGCGAAGCTCTCCGAATATCACACCGGCTATCGGGCGTTCTCCCGCGAATTGCTGGAAGCTCTTCCGCTGAACGAGAACGACAACGACTTCATCTTCGACAATCAGATGCTCGCGCAGATCGTCTGGAGCGGATGCGTGATCGGCGAGGTCAGCTGTCCCACCAAATACTTCAAAGAGGCGTCCAGCATCAATTTCGGACGGAGCGTGACCTATGGCCTCGGCTGCATTGCGACATCCTTGCAGTTCGCGCTGCGCCGTCTTGGCTGGATTCCCTCATTGCGCTTCCCGCGGGAGTTGAGAAAAAAATTCGCTCCGGCCGCAGCGCGCGCGTTCCATATGCGAGGCGAAGAATAACGAACGGAGAAGCCTCGTCCGTCTGAATGAAATCAAGGATTCCATAACGCTTCTTCGCCATGGAAAGGCGCAATCTTTTTCGTTCGGATGCGTCATGAATCGATTCGTCCCGTCGCATCTTGCCCGATTCCCAAAAGAATACGGATTCCGATAAACGGAAGGAACAGAGGCGCGACCTGCTGTTTTCAACAATTTCGTGGCAGCGTTTTCTTTGCCGCGGCGCGAGTTCAATGCGATTGATGCGGCATTCGCCTTGAGGGGGAAAGCGCAAGCGAGGCTGGAGATGCAAAAAAAAGACTTTTTTTCATTTTTTCTTCCTTTTTTCATTTGCATTTGCTTGCGCCGCGGCTATAATAAATTAATGTAGATTATGTCGTTGAATCACTTGAAGGAAAGAAGGAGCCGAAATGTCCATTACGCAGATCGCGAAAGAGGCCGGCGTAAGCATTACGACAGTGTCACGTTTTTTCAATGACCCCAGCAAAGTCGCGGAATCGACGGCGAGGAGAATCCGACGTGTCGTCGATCGCAACGACTACCGTCCGGACGCGCGTCGGCCGGGGCCGAAGACGATCGACCGCATCGGCATCCGTTCCTTCACCGTCGTTTTTCTTTCGCTGGGACCGTTTGCTCCGGAGAGGATGATGTGCTCGTCTGCGTATCCGGTTTTTTTGGGCGCGTTGCAATCGGCTCTGTCCGCGCGGAAGATATCCCTGACGATGGCGCATCTTCTTCCGAACGGAGAGATTCCGCCTGCAGTGGATCCGAAATACTGCGATGGATTGATTCTGTTCGATCGTCCTGCGCAGGAGAAGACGAGACAGTCGCTGAGGAATCTCTATCGCCGTCTTCCCACCGTGTGGTCGTTTCGCGAGCACTGCGACACGTTCAACGAAGTGGACCACGTCTTTTACGACAACTCGGTCATCGGCGTGATGGCCGCAGACTACTTCGCGAAACGCGGACACAAGAGGGTCGTGCAGTTCAATCCGGACGTGAATCACAAGGCCTTTCGCGAACGAATGGACACGTTCGAGCTGAAGTGCGCCTCTTTGGGGATCGAGGTCGTGCGTTGCGAGGCGTCGCCCCCCGTTTCCTATAGCGCATCCTGCTACAATTATCTTGCCGAGTTGTTCATGAAGCAGAACGACGGCGTGACCGGCGCATTCTGCTGTGCGGACGACGTGATGCTCGGCATGACTTTGGCTCTCCAATCGCATAACTACAATCTTAATCGACTGGATATGCTTGGAGTCAATGCGGACAGCAGCGTCCTCAATTTCTTTTATCCGCGTCCCGCCACGATTGACATCAAGATGGATACGATCGGCAAGATCACGGTCGAGCAGCTTCTGAAGCGCATCGCAGGCACGGAGGAGGAAAGCAGCACTGAAATCTATGTGAAGCCGGAACTGATTCCAGGCGGGAGGCCGGAATAATGAAGATTCGGCTGCCCCTTCTTCTTTTTGCCGTTCTGATCGCCTCCCGTCCGCTTTTCGCGCTGGAGATCCTTGAGGCCAAATACGGCGTCGGCGACACCTGGATCGACCTCACGGACAAGATGGGCGAATTCAAGGTGAACGACGACCTTTTCTTCGGCAGGTTCGACGGCGTGCA
>CAZAAM010000024.1:0-9401 GCA_964483055.1 uncultured Victivallales bacterium | reverse complement strand
GCAGCTTGCGGGAAAGGATCCTGCGCCCGGAATCGACAAGACTTGCATTTGCCGCTACAAGGATTCCGACGGCAAAGAGAAGACGGTCGTTCTCGCCGATCGCGCCTTTGGCGGATTCGCTGCGGGCTGGAAGGCGTCGGACGATTTTCGGCTGACGAGCGCATGGTTCGGCGATGGAAAGAATTATGTCGACGTGACGGAGAAAGTGAACAAGGCGTTCAACAGTTCGAAGAAAGACGTGTTCCGCGCGCATCGCGGCGATCTTAAGATCGATGTCGATCCCGCTCCGAGAAAGAAGAAGCGTCTTGTCATGTTCTTCGGTCAGGAGAACGAACGGAAATCGCTCGTATTCGAAGAAACGTCGTTGGTCGATCCGATGAAGATCCTCGGCGTCGCGCTTCCATGGACGAAGGACGTGGAGTCGCCGTTCAAGGGGATCGCCCTTGACCGCGCAGTTTGGCAATGGAGCGCGCCGATGGATGCGATCAGTTCGGAGAACGGCGAAAAGCCGACCTGCTGGCTTTGGGTTCCGCCGAATGTGGAACGCCTCAACGGGGTCGTCGTCGGTCAGTTCAACATGACGGAGCGGCCGATCATGGAGCATCCGGCGTTCCGGAGCGCCTTGACGAAGATCGGCTTCGGCTGCATATGGATCGCGCCGACTCCATTCGGTTCGCGCTTCGATTGGCAGGATCCGAAGCAAGCCGCTGCGATGCAGTCCGTATTCGACAATTTGGCGAAGGCAAGCGGCATTCCGGGATTCCGGGCGATTCCGTTTGTCGGACTCGGACATTCCGCCATGGCTGCGTTCCCTTACGAGCTTGCGGCATGGAAGCCGGAACGCGCCGTCTGCGGAATTTCGTATGACGGAGGCGTGCCGGGCGTGGATTATCATTACAAATGGCTTGGCGACGATCCTGCGACCAAGGAGATGCTGGAACGTCTGAAGGGGATTCCGTTTCTCGTTCGCGACGGCGAGTACTCCGGCGGACGCACGAACCGCCGTCCGCTGGTGCTCAGGAAGCATTTCCCAGAACTTGCGATCACCCTGTTCAGCGATCCCGGATCCGGACATTTCGGATTCAGCAACGAAACGTGCGAATTTCTCGGATGGTACGTGGCGAAGGCGTGGAAGGAACGCCGTAATCCGAAGAAGCGAAACAGCTTCAAGCCGGTGAATGCGTCGTCCGGCTGGCATATCGACTTTTGGCGCAACGGCGAACCGGAGAAATTCGAACCCGGTCCGGTCGGCGAATGCAAGGGCGAAAAAGGAAAGTACGGCGAAGAGCTGAACTGGGTTTTCGACAAGGAGCATGCCGATATGCAGAGAAAAATACAAAACCGCTTCGGAAAGAAAGCGGTTCAGCTCCTTGGATACAAAATGAATGGAGAGCTTCTCCCGGACAAGCGCGACCACCTGCAGATTCACATTCCCTTCGAGCCGGCGCGCGATGGAATTTCCGTCTCAATCGAGCCGGCCTTCCTTGACACGGTCACGCCGGGACGCGCGGAGGGCTGGAGCGGACGCGCGGTCGGAGAAGCCATTGAGCACGGGTCCGATCCGGAGCGGGCGAAGCTGAAGATTCTCTGCGGACCCGGCGTCGTCACGGGGCCGGGTCGCGTCTCGGTTCGGTTCGACCGCTTCGGCTTCACATCGAGCCGTCGGACGAACGTGATTGACATGATTCTGGAGCATCCGGGCGACAAGACCTACCGCCGAATCGAGCTGCAGAGCGAAATGATCGTGCCGCGCAAGAACCAGGAAGGCTTCTTCCAGCGGATCACGTTTCCTCCGCTTCCGAACGTGAAGGCGCGAACGAAGTCAATTCCTTTGAACGCAACGAGCTCCAGCGGACTTCCCGTAGATTATTACGTGGTTCACGGCCCCGCCTACATCCAAGACGGCAAGCTGATCTTTACGCCGCTGCCGCGCTGCACGAAGCGGCCCTTGGAAGTCAAGGTCGTCGCCTATCAATACGGAACGAAGAACTCGCCTGGCGTTCAGACCGCCAAGCCGATCGAGCGAACCTTGCGGATCGAACGCTGAGAACGTCTCGCTTCCTTCCGCGCGTTGCATGAAAATCAGAATGAGAACCCAAAGAAATACAAAACAACATATGGAATTCAAAGGAGTCCTGCAATGAACGAAACCTTGCAATTGGCCGACTGGCTGACCATCGCATTCTATCTGGTTTTCATGCTTTGTCTCGGTCCGGTCTTCAAATCATTCAGCAAGAACGCGAGCGACTATTTTCGCGGCGGCGGAAACATGTCGTGGTGGATTGCAGCGGCGGCCATCTTCATGACGGGCTTCTCAGCATGGACGTACACCGGCGCCGCGGGCAAAATCTTCCATGCCGGCATCTTCTTCCTGACCTTGACGCTTGCGAACTTTATCGGTGCGGTCTTCACGGTCGCCTTCACGGCGCATAAGTTCCGCCAAATGCGCGTCATCACGGGCAACGAAGCGATTCGCAACCGCTTCGGGCGCGTCAACGAGCAGATCAACACGTGGATGCCGCTCCCGTTCAACGTGATGTTCAGCGGCATTTCCCTGTTTGTCATTGCGAAGTTCATGAGTTGCGCGTTCGTCGAGGAACTCCGTCCGTTCAATGAAAACGCCTTCGGCCGCATCTGCCAGACTCTCGATCTTGACGGCGGCATGGTCTTCCTGATTCTCGTCCTGATGTTCGTGATCATCGTCATGACGGTGGTCGGCGGCTCCTGGGCGGCGGCGGCCGGCGACTTCGTGCAGATGCTGATGCTCGTTTCCGTGACCCTGGCCGTCTTCTTCATTTCTCTTTACGGCGACATCAAAGTTCCGGAGCGTCTCTTCGCGCATTCCGATTCCAAGGAAGCGAAGATCGAAGCGACGTCGGACGTCGTCGCTCAATCGGCCGCCATGCGCGAAATTGAGGAAAACGCCGCGATTTCAGCGGACCTCGAACCCGGCGAGGCGTCCCTCGCTATGAACGTCGTCGCCCCGTCCGTCGCATTGGAATCCGTTTCAAAAGAGTATCCGTCTCCGGAAGAGCGTCCGGCGTACTACGGACGCGACGAAGAAGGCAACTACGTCTTCCGCGTGGGCGGCTTCAGCGGATTGTGGGAGAAGATCAAGGAGCAGGAGAACCTGACGCACATTTTGAAGATCTGCCGCTGGTGGATTCTGGTTCCGTATCTTCTTACGCTGATTTTGAATCAGACGATCCTTCAGAATTCTTTGAACGCGGGCGCATCTCGCTTCGTCTTCGTCAAGACGGGACGCGACGCGCGCCTTATCAGCGCGTTTTCCTGGCTTGCGGCGATTCCGCATACGGTGATCTTCATGGTTCCGCCTCTGATCTGCGCGTTGATCTTTACCTTGCCCGATTTGCAGCGGATGTATCCTGCGCTGGTCGGCACGGCGCAGGAAGCGTCGTTCGTTCAAATCTCCCGTCTGGTGCTGCCCGCCGGCCTGGTCGGCTTGCTGATCAGCGCGGTGTTCGCGGCGACGCTGACGAGCATGAACGCCAACTTGAACGGCACGGCCGGTTCGATCATCCGCAACATCTATCTGCCGCTGATCAACCCGCATGCGAGCGAGGAGCGGCAGGTTTGGCTGGGACGCATCTTTACCGGTTTCATGGGCTTCCTGTACGCTCTGGTCGCAATCCTCTTCTCGATGCTGAAGGACATGCCTCTGTATGAGCTGATTCTGCTTGCGGCGTCGGCGACGGGCATTCCGAGCGCGGTGCCTCTGCTGCTTGGCATGTTCCATAAGAAGGCGCCGGACTGGGCCGCGTGGAGCACGCTCGCGGTCGGCTTCAGCTTTTCGATCGCGCTGACGCTTTGCGCCACGTCGGACAACCTGAGGGAGTGGTTTGCGTCTGCGAATCTTTCGGACGAGGAAGTCAACGACCTGAAGCTGGCGATCTTCCAGACCGTTCTGATCGTCGGCTGCTTCGCCTGGTTCTATCTTTGCATCTTCCTGCATGTGATCCGCAAGAAGATGATCATGATGTGGACGAGCGCAGCGCTGGTCTTCGTTTCCTGGTCGTTCGCGATGTGGGCGAAGGTCATGACGTCGCGTCCGGGACTGGATCCGGTTCGCATCATCGTCGCCACCGCGATTGCGTTCGCCATTGCGCTCGTCTGGGCGCTCGTCTGCACGATTCTGCTCAAGAAGTATCCGTCCACGGATGAAGAGCGCGTGGAGCGTTTCTTCTATGACATGAATCGTCCGATCGATCTTCGGGTGGAAAGCGCGGCGAAGTCGTACAACAACGACGTGCGTCAGTTCGACGTGGTCGGCAAGCTCTGCTTCGTCTACGGGCTTTCCATCCTGGCTCTTCTGATCTTCAACCTGATCCACCGGACGACGCACGGCGCGACGACGATCACTTGCATCGGCGGCAGCATCTCGCTCCTGGGCGCCTGGATCGTCTTCTATGGCAAGTTGAAGGCGAAATGGGAGACCAAGGCCGGAGTCGTGCATGCCGATTGACGTGAAGCTTGTCCTGAATTAGGAAAAATCTGAAATTTCATGTCTTGACTTTTTCATTGTCCGGGCTTATAATATGAAAAAACGTATTATAAATTTTTCCGGAATCAGCAACTCCTGTCTGAGACAATGAAAAAAGCGGACATGAAATTTTTTCTTTTGCTTGTCATCCTTTTGACGGCGCTTCCGTTTTCTCTTCATGCTCAGTTCGTCGTAAAGGTCGGGGCGGATTCCGAGCAGGCGCATTTGGACGACGTTCGCAAGCAGGAACGCAAGACTGCGACCAAGACAGCTCAAAAAACGAAAAAGAAGCGCACGGACGACTCCGCAAAACGCGCGGGCGCGGAATCGCGGGCCGAAACGGTCAAATCTTCCCCGGACGATGATGATGCATGGAACGACGCGGAATCGGATTCCAAGGCGCAGGCGGTCGCGACGTCGTCTTCCCGACAAAAAAAGTCCGCGCAACCTTCTTCGCGCGATGCGGAAGAAGTCGTCTCTTATGATGATGACGCCGATGACGGCTGGGGCGACGACGAGACTTCCTATGAGGACGCCGAGTCCGTAGACGATTCGGAGCGGGTCGAAACCCGCAATGGACGTCAGACCAAGACCTCGAAAAAGCAGAGCCGGTCGCGTACGGTCAAATCCGTCGCAACGGCGGACGTCGAGAGCTCCGACGATGATTCTCCGGATGATGACGAAGACGAATCCGCCTATGACGATGCGGAGGACGATGACGATTCCGGCGACAGAAGACGTTCTGCAAAGAAACGGAAGCATGTTCGCGATCGTGCGGCCGACGTCGACGATTCCGATGAAGATGAAGAAGAGGAGATCGACGACGATTCCGACGAAGATTCTCAGGACGATGCCGAAGACGAATTTGCAGAGACGTCTCGGAAGAAGCGCGGCGGCGCATCGGAGAAGGAACACGGCGACGCGCCTGCGGGCGAGGCTGATTTGGATAAGCTTCCGCCAAAGGAGCGGATGCGCATTCGCATTCGCGACACGCAGAAGGAGATCGCCCGTTTGAAGGTTCTGCTCGGCAAGTACAAGAAGCAGTCGGACGAAAAGGCGAAGGAAGTTCCCTACATCAGCCGAAAATTCAAGACTGTGGATCAAAAGAAGTACGATCGCCGCAAGAAAGAGTATGAGACGGTGTATCCGAAGTACTACGCGATCTGCTGGAGCAAGGATCCTTTTCCGGAGCTGACCGAAACGCAAATCGAAACTGATTCTGAAACGTTTACGAAGTATATCCTGGCTGAATGGGACGCTCGCAACCCGGAGCATCGGAAGATCGGCAAGAAGTATACCGAACTGCGCTTCCCGGAAACCTTCTATCCGATGGCGGATTATAAGCCGAACGACGAGTACAGCTACGAATACGTCTATGTGCTGCTGGTCGAGGAATGCTCGCGGCAGAAGATCAGCGATTTCTACAAGGACAACGTGCTCGTGCCTTTGCAGAAGCGCATCCGACAGCTGGAGCTCCAGCTCCTGAAGATGAGGGATCGCTACAAAAAAATGTGAAGCGAGACGGATGTTTCCCTCGCGTGAATGATGCCCCCTTTTTGTTCAATCCGTTTCGGCGGCGCGCATTAAGCGCGCGTCCGATGGGAAACCCGTCGGACTGCAGAGAGTCGAGAGTCCTTTCCAGAGTCCCAATCCCCTTGATGAAAACATGCAAAGAGAAAAGAAACATACGCGTACGATGAAATTTCGCGGTTTGACCGCGACCCAGGCGGAGGAAAGCCGCGCCAAGCATGGAGCGAACATTCTTGCTCCGCCCGCAAGAAAGCCCTGGTGGAAGCATTTCCTGGAAAAGTTCGATGATCCCGTAATCCGCATTCTTCTGATCGCTGCGGCAATCGCGGCCGTGACAGGAGAACTGATCGAAGGAATCGGCATCATCATAGCCGTGCTGCTTGCGACCGGGCTGGCCTTCCTGAACGAATTCAAGGCGGAAAAGGAGTTTGACATTCTGAACAAGGTCAACGATGATATTCCGTCGAAGACTTTTCGGGATGGCGAGCTGCAACTCGTCCCGCGCAAGGATATTGTCGTAGGGGATGTCGTCTTTGTCGAGCCGGGCGAGGAGTTTCCCGCCGACGGGCGCGTGCTGGAAGCCGTCAATCTCCAGGTCGACCAGTCCCGTCTGACAGGAGAGTCGGATCCGGTTCGCAAGATTCCTTTCAACAGTCCGGAGCTCTCGAACATGGACGAGGGCGCGTATCCAGCATGGCAAGCCATGCGCGGAACGCCGGTCGTAGACGGATACGGCTGCATCGAGATTACGGCAGTCGGCGAGGCGACGGAAATCGGTCGAACGGCGCGCGCGGCGGCCGAAGAGATCGAAGAGGCGACTCCGCTCAATCGTCAGCTCGCGCAACTGAGCAAGCTTATTGGCGTGGTCGGCTTCAGCGTGGCGGCATTCACGTTGGCGGCATTGGTGATTCATGCGGCTGCGGTCGGAACGATCCGGCAAACCGCCGGACAATGGTGTTTCTTCGGCATCCTGCTCGTCGCCGTTCTGACCGCGCTTGCGCGCGTCTGGATTCCGGTCTGCTGCGACGGTCTGGAGCTTTTGGATGGAAAGAACCGCCTTCCCGTTTGGTTCCGGAGCGGGAGCGCCGCACGCTGCCTTTGGGAATTCGGAGCAGGGCTGCTGATCGCGCTTGTCGGTTTAGGCGTCCTGATTTTGTCCGGCGCGCTTTCTTCCGCGCCTTCCGCATGGCTGGACGCCTCCGCGCTCCATCAATTCATCAGCTTCTTCATGGTCGCGGTCACTCTGATTGTCGTTTCGGTGCCGGAAGGACTGGCAATGAGCGTCACGCTGAGCCTTGCGTACAGTATGCGCAAGATGATGGCGTCAAACAATCTCGTTCGAAAAATGCATGCGTGCGAAACGATCGGGGCGGCGACCGTGATTTGCACGGATAAGACCGGAACCCTGACTATGAATCAAATGCGCGTGCGCGAAAGCGGCATTCCGCGTCTCAAGACGCCGGGAGGGCTGGATTTCGTCGCATTATCCATCGCGGCCAATTCGACGGCGAAGCTCTCCCGCGCGCATTCGGAGGCGCCGCAGCCGATCGGAAATCCGACGGAAGGAGCGCTCCTTCTTTGGCTTGACGAGCAGGGAAAGGACTGCGAAGCCTTACGTGAATCCTTCCGCATCGAAACGCAATGGACCTTCACCGCCGAACGCAAGTTCATGGCGACAAAGGGGACTTCTGAAAACGAAGAGAGAACTCTTCTCTTTGTGAAGGGCGGACCCGAGATCGTGCTGAATCTTTGCTCCGCCTTGGAAACAGCGGACGGGACGGAGGAGACGACCGAGGAGAAGCGACAGAAGATTCTCGCCGAACTCAAGACATGTCAGGCGAGGGGAATGCGCACGCTCGGATTCGCATGGAAGGAGAATCCTGCAGACGGCGGCGATTTGAGCGTCGTCGCTCAGGACATGACATGGCTTGGCTTCGTCGCGATCGCCGATCCGGTGCGACCGGACGTTCCGGACGCCGTACGGGCATGCTGTCACGCCGGAATTCAGGTGAAGATGGTCACGGGCGATAATCCCGAGACTGCAAAGGAGATCGGGCGTCAGAGCGGACTTTGGGAAGACGGGCTTCCGGAAGGAGAAGGTCTCGTCATGACCGGCGCGGAATTCGAAGCCCTTTCCGACGAAGAGGCTGTCGCTGTCGCGCGGAAACTCCGCATCATGGCCCGCGCACGACCGACGGACAAGCTGCGGCTCGTGCGGTCATTGAAGGCGTCAGGCGAAGTCGTGGCCGTCACGGGAGACGGAACAAACGACGCGCCCGCATTGAACTTCGCCGACGTCGGCATTGCGATGGGCAAGACAGGGACGTCGATCGCGAAGGAGGCCGCGGACGTCATCCTGTTGGACGACTCCTTCCCCAGCATCGTGAATGCAGTCATGTGGGGGCGCTCGCTTTATCGCAACATTCAACGGTTCATTCTGTTCCAGCTGACGGTGAACGTCGTCGCCCTGATGATCGCGATGCTTGGCCCCTTCCTTGGCGTAGAGCTTCCGCTGACTGTGATTCAAATGCTGTGGGTCAACCTGATCATGGACACCTTCGCGGCGCTTGCGCTTGCGACGGAGCCGCCGAATCCGGAGACGCTGAACCATCCCCCCCGAAAGAGTTCGGCATTCATCGTGACGCCGGCGATGTGGGGAGGCATCTTCGGGACGGCCGCCGTCTTTCTTGTTTTTCTAGTCGGCATTCTGCGGCACATGAAGGCGCAGGGACTGGATGCCGATGCGCGCTGGCTGACGATTTTCTTCAGCCTTTTCGTGATGCTTCAGTTTTGGAACCTTTTCAATGCGAAGAGCTGGGGCGGCACGGAGTCGCTTTTTTCAAAGATTCTGAACAACAAAGCGTTTCTGATGATTGCAGGCGGGATTTTCTTCGGCCAGATCGCAATCGTGCAGTTTGGCGGGCAAGTCTTCCGGACCATCCCGCTGTCCCTGACGGACTGGTGCGTCATTGTCGCGGCGACGTCGCTGGTCGTTTGGATCGGCGAGTCGCTTCGCCTGATCCTGCGGCTCGCGCGTCGCTGAAGTTCGGTCGGACGAATCGAGACTCTGGGAGCGGCAATCATGAAAAGGAAACGAAGACTCGGCTACGCGCATACGCTTTACGCAAGCTATCTCGGATATGTGGCGCAGGCCATCGTCAACAATTTCGCCCCCTTGCTCTTTCTGACGTTCCAGCGGAGCTGCTCCATTTCGTTGGAGCGCATCACTGCGCTCGTAACGCTGAATTTTACGATCCAGCTGATCGTGGACCTGCTTGCCGCGCGATTCGTGGATCGGATCGGAACGCGCATCGCCATCGTCGCGGCGCATGTCTTCGTCGCCGCCGGTCTGGCAGGACTTTCGATCTTC
>CAZAAM010000023.1:6619-16654 GCA_964483055.1 uncultured Victivallales bacterium | reverse complement strand
CGAAACGGATAAGTTCAAGGATATTCCAACGTCGCCGCAGCTTGACTACATGCATACGTGCATCGTATGGAGTCCGCCGGATCTCGGCGCGAAGGTCATCGTGATCGGCGAAGGAGAGCGCTCCATGCGCCTTTGGCATCCCTACCGCGTCGTTGTCAAGGAGTTCCATTACGACGACAATCCTTTCGAGCGCGCGCGGAAGAATGCGGCGGACTTCATCTGGAACAATATGCTGTATCTTTCGAACGCGGAACGCGATCGCGCGCGCTTCGGTCGTCCGGACGTGGTCTACACCCGACTGGATGTCAACGAGCCGGTGCAGCCTGAACAGAAGCGCAAGGCGCCCAGCAGCTGGGAGGAATATCAAATGGAGCGTCAGAAGCGCAAGCCGGTTCGCTACACCCAAATTTCACTCGTCTGGGAGGCTGACGATCCCGCACAGCGCATCGTCGTGACAGGATTTTCTCCGTCCGGAACGCTCAACAGCTGGGCGCTGGCTACGGCGGAGCTGATGCCCGCGACCAAGCTTGACGCCGCGCGTCTCACCGCGCAGGAGATCGCCGATATTCCCAAGCTTCCGCCGAAGGGAGGCCTCGTCTTCCCGAAGGAGCCGGAGCCGAATCGGAATCCGATGGCAGGCAGGATGAGCAACGCCGGCATCAGCAAGCGATGATGCGAATGCTGTGGAAAGGAAGGTCTTGAATGAACGGAATGACGGGCTTCGGACGCGCGGAAGGAGAAAGCGCGACGCTGGGCATATCGCTCCGCATTGAGGTTTCGAGCGTCAACCGCAAGCAGTTCGATGTGCGCTTTCTGTTGCCGTCGGAGCTTTCCTTTGAGGAAACCATGTTGCGGCGGCGTCTTGCAGAGCGCCTTTCCAGAGGCTGGATCACTGTGCGCGCAGAGCTTTTTCACCAGGAGACCGCCGCCGCTCAGTTTCGCGTGGACCGCGCCTTTTTCACATCGCTTGTCAAGGAGGCGCGCGAACTTGCGGAGCAGACCGGGTGTTCCGGCGAACTTTTAGTCGAAAGGCTTCTTTCCGTCCCAGGCGTGGTCGTGCCGGCTCCGCCGGTCTGCGCCATGCCGGAGTTCGAACCCTTTCTGATCCGCGTATTCGACGAAGCTTTGGAAAAGCATATCGCCATGCGGCGCAACGAAGGCGAAGCCATGGCAGGCGACATCCTGCGGCGGATCGAACTTTTGGAACGAACGCTCGATGAAGTCTGTGAAAAAAAGGAAGGCATGGCCGAAGTCTTGGTCGCACGGATGCGCGAGCGCTTGAAGCAGGCGGGCTTCTCCGCGGAAGCGGATGACGAGCGCATAATGCGCGAATTCGCCATCTTTGCCGATCGGCTTGATGTGACAGAGGAGATTACGCGCTTGCGCAGCCATTTCCGGTATTTCCGCGATCTGGTCGCGCATGAAGCTTCGCCTGGCCGCTCTTTGGACTTCCTCGTGCAGGAAATGTTTCGGGAAACCAATACGCTTGGAAACAAAAGCGGCTCCGTGGATGTCTCTCCGTTGATCGTCCGGATGAAGACGGAGCTGGAGAAGATTCGCGAACAAGTCCAGAACATAGAATGACATGCAACTTGCGTAAGGAGATATTTCCATTATGAATCCATGCTGGAACAAAGCCAAGATTTCCGCCGACGTCCCATTCCTAGACTCTCTGACAGAGCGCATTTGCGAAACCTATCGGGACAACGCTGCGGTCAATCATAACGAAGGTCGCAATCTGCCGCGCGAATCCGAGGTCCTGGTCGTTCTCGGCGATCTGATGGAAATCATCTTCCCCGGCATCTTCGGACGCGAGGCATATCCCGCCGCCATGATCAAGTATTCCGTCGGCAATCTGCTCGCCCGCATCAATCAGACTTTGACAGAGCTGCTCGTGCGCAGTCTGCGCTACGCGGCCGGCGGCGACGCGAAGGAATGCGAATTCTTCGAGCAGGCCTCTTCCATTGCACGCAAGCTCTTGGAATCCTTGCCCGACATTCGCGAGATGATGAAGCTTGACATGCAGGCCGCCTACGAGGGCGATCCCGCCGCGCGCGGCGTGGACGAGGTCGTGCTCAGCTATCCATGTCTGAAGGCATTGACGATTCATCGCATCGCGCACCGTCTCCACAAGTTGAATGCGCCGCACATTCCGCGCATGATGAACGAATATGCTCATCGCATTACCGGAATCGACATCCATCCCGGCGCGACGATCGGCAAGGGCGCGTTCATTGATCATGGCACGGGCGTCGTCATCGGCGAGACTACTGAAATCGGAGACAATGTCAAGATTTATCAAGGCGTCACGCTCGGCGCTCTCTCCTTCCCGCGCGACGCCTGCGGCATGATCATCAAGCATGCGAAACGCCATCCTACCATTGAGGACGACGTGACAATTTACGCGGGCGCGACGATTCTCGGTCCGATCACAGTCGGGCGCGGATCCGTCATCGGCGGCAACGTCTGGCTTACGGAGAGCGTCGAGCCGGGGACGCGCATCACCATTGCGCCTCCGGAGCTTACGATCAACAAGAAGACGCCGCGCGCCGGCGCGTCTTCCTGACGCGCAAACGGGAAAGCAGGCGTCATGACTCCGGAAGCATGGTATGGGTTCGCTGCCGCGTTCTGGATCGTCGCGGACGTAATCGCCGCGTTTCACATTCTGCTTTCGATGCGCGACGACACGGAGCGCGCCACGCTTTGGCTTGTCGTCATCGCCTTTCTGCCTGTCGCCGGATTGTTTCTGTATCTTTTTTGCGGCATAAGCAGAAGGAACACGCTCGGACGACGCGTTGCAGAGCGCCTCGACTCCTTGCGCAACGCAAAGGATCGCGATTTGGTTCGCCTGCTTGGAACGATTGCCGATTCTCTTGCGCCCTTTGTTTTTCTTAATCGAGAGGAAGGAGTCGCATCAGAAAGCTTCCGCGTCATGACGGACCGCCTTTTCCCTGCGGAACCGCCGCTTTCCGGAAACGGAATCAAACTGTATGTCGATGGCGACGAAGCATATCCCGCCATGCTGAAGGCGATTCGCTCTGCGCGATCGACGGTCAATATGCAGAGCTTCATCTTTTCCAACGACCGCATCGGGCAGGCGATCATGGCGGAACTGAAGGAAAAGGCGCGTCAAGGCGTTCAAGTAAAAGTGATTTACGACACGTTCGGAAGCTTCGAAGCCATTCTTTCCCGCTTCTTCCTGAAATATCAGAGGAAGACTCCGAATCTGCGCATGCACGCGTTTTCCCATATGACGCTTTTCACGCCGTGGCGCTTTCAGCTGCGAAACCATCGCAAGCTCCTGATCGTCGACGGTGAAACAGCGTTCATCGGCGGGTTGAACATCAGCGCCGACAACTTTTCCTGGCGGACTGAAATCAAGCGCCCGGAGATTCACGACTTGCACTGCCGCGTGCGAGGTCCCGCCGTTCTCCGGCTTCAGCAGACCTTCCTTTCCGACTGGTGCGTCGCGGCGCGCGAAGATGAGTCGGAAGTCTTTTCCGGCAAGTATTTTCCGCGTCCGAAGAAGCATGGAACGAACGTGGTTCGAACCATCGCTTCCGGGCACGGCTACTGCTTCGAGGGATCGGAAAACGTTTTCCTGACTGCGGCGTCGACTGCGAAGCGACACCTTTGGATATGCACGCCGTATTTCGTTCCGGATCATCCTCTTCTGCGATCCTTGACTCTGGCTGCGGCGCGCGGCGTGGATGTCCGCGTGATCGTCCCGAAAAAGAACAATCATCGCTTCATGGGCTTGGCGTCGAAAAACATGTATGAAACGCTTCTGGCGCATGGAGTCCGCATCTTCGAACGGACCGGAAACTTTTCCCATGCAAAGGCGATGCTCTGCGACAGCGAATGGTGTCTTTTCGGTTCAAGCAATTGCGACGTAAGAAGTTTTCGTCTGAATTATGAACTGGATCTTCTGATTTCCGACGGACCTTTCGTGCACGACCTGTTCATGCAGCTTAGCGAAGAGTTCGCACAGTCGAATGAAGTCTTCTTGCAGGATGCGGCCAAGACGTCTTTTCTGCAACGTCTTGCGCAGGCGTTCTGCGCATTGTTCCGCCCCATTCTGTAAAGCGCGCGCAGTCGTTCGACGACGGGCTTATCCTTTTTCGCCGCGCGTTGCCATGCGAACAAGACCGCGCAAACGGAACATCGCTTCCGCGCAGGCGCGTTCGCGAATTTGCGCGCGCGACCCGCGCAATCGAAGTTCCATGATTTCCATCTGCGTTTGGAATCGCACTCCCGCATAGACGAGTCCGATCGGCTTTTCTACGGTGGCGCCGCTTGGCCCGGCGATTCCAGTCAGGGAAACCGCCGCGTCCGAAGGAATCGCCTGCGCAAGTCCTTCCAGCATTGCCTGAGCCGTTTCCTTGCTTACCGCGCCATGTCGGACAAGAATCTCTTCCGGAACGTGGAGAAGCCGCTTTTTGACTTCATTCGAGTAGGAGACGATTCCCCCGGCGAAGACGTCCGACGCGCCCGGCTTGTCCGTAAGAAGCTTGGCGAGCAATCCGCCCGTGCAGGATTCAGCGACGGCAAGCGTGAGGTTCTGCGCACGGAACATGTGAACAAGTTCGTCTGCAAGGTCTTCCGATTCATCAGCAATCAGCTCGTTCGCGAAGATTCGCCGCACTGCGGCGACGACTTCGGGCATGACCTCCGAACGGGAAGACGTCAGAAACAAGCGGACGCACTGCGGCGAGGCGCAGTAGGCGGCGGACAGGGAAGGCGTTCGCGCAAGCTCCGGCAGCATCCTGTCTTCGACGGCGCTTTCGCCCAGACCGGCGATGCGAAACTCGCAGGCGCTCAGCCGGCTTGTCAGGTGTTCCCTGAGGTAGGGCGCGACGGCGCGGTCGAACATCGGTTCCATTTCACCCGGAGGGCCAGGCAGAAGAATGATCGTGCGGTCCGCAGCGTCGTCAAGATTTTGATGTTCGAGAATCAAGCCCGGCGCCGAGCCGCATTCATTCGGCAGGACGATCGCCCCTTGCGGAACGAGCGCCTGATTGTATGCGCGGTGCGGGATTTCCTCGTGCGGACGGCGCATGCGCCAGTAGCGCTGAACGCACAGCGCGGCTTCGCCGTTCTCTTCGAGTCGCAGACCGAGGCGGCGTGCGACGTACTCCTTGGTCGCATCGTCCGCTGTCGGACCGAGACCGCCGGTCGTTATGACGATTTCCGCCTGAGCAAGAAGCGTTTCCAGTCCGGAGACGATGCCGCGTTCCGTGTCAGGAACTTCCATGGCTGCGACAGGCACGACGCCCATGGCGAGAAGACGGCGTCCGATGGCGGCCAGATTCGTATTGACTGCAGCGCCCTTCAGCAGTTCGTCTCCAACGCAAAGAATTGCGATTCCGGCTCCTTTATTTGTCCGAGGCGTTTTCATTTCCATGTTTCCCCATTCGTTCGCCTTGCTCGTCATCGGATGCGACCAGCGAGACGCGCTTCAATGCGTTTTCGAATCGGAGCCGATATTCTTCGATTTGCGCATCGTCGAGATTTTCAGGCACTTCGATTTTATCGCCGAGAATCAGCGTGATCTTCGCCCAGGGCTTTGGAATCTGGAACGCATCCCAGCTTTTCAAGCTCCAGTACGAAGAATAATTGATCCCAATGGGAATGAAGGGGCAGCGCGCCGTCGCCGCCAGATGAACGGGACCGCGACTCATCGTGTAGCGCGGTCCGCGCGGACCGTCCGGCGTGAATGCGATCAGACCGCCCCCGCGAATGGAGCGCACGGCGTCGAGCAGAACCTTGGTTGCGCCTTTTCGCGAGGAGCCGCGCACGCTTTTTACGCCGAACTGCGCCGCGAGATCTGCGATGTACTGCCCGTCCCGAGAGGCGCTGATGACGGCGTAGGTCCTTGTTCGAACGGATTTTGGGAACAAGGCTGGAAAGAAAAGAAGTCGATTGTGCCATGTGGCGCAAACGCAGATCTCGCCCGCGTTTTCGCAGTAATGGCGTATGTAGCCGTTGGGATCGACGACCTCGACGCGCATCGCGGCCTTCCAGCACATGAGGATGCGCGATGGCAGCCACCAGACCCAGTCCGGGAGCTTTTTGATCTGTCGGAATCGTTCTTTCAGCGTCATAGCGCCGGTTCCTTTCGTTTCCGCCGACGTGTCGCGCCGCCGGTTTTTGCGGATTTTTTCACCGGCTTCTTCAAGCGCTTTTCATGTCGTCCGTGGCGGCAGTATGCGCGGATTTCGCAATCGGGACAGTTCGGTCGTCGCGCGGGGCAGCGCGTTCGCCCGTGCAGAATCAGAAGGTGGGAGAACTCCGCCCAGAGATCGGGCGCAAGTCCGGAGCAGAGAATCGCTTCAATCTTTTCCGGGTCGTCGGTGTTCGCCAATCCGAGCAGGTTGGAGATGCGTCGCACATGCGTATCCACCGGAAGACCCGGCACGGAAAAGGCGTCGCCTAGAACGACGTTCGCAGTTTTTCTTCCGACTCCCGGAAGGCTGATCAAATCCTCAATGTTGTCCGGGACCTTTCCGCCGAAGCGTTCCATGATGGCGCGGGACGCGCCAATGATGCTTTTCGCCTTGGCGCGGTAGAAGCCGCAGGGATGAATCGCCGCTTCCAGCTCGTCCGGATCGCAAGCCGCGAAGGCGGCGGCGTCCGGCCAGCGCGCGAAAAGACCGGGCGTGACGGCGTTCACCTTCTTGTCGGTGCACTGAGCGGAAAGGATCGTGGCGATCAGAAGCTGAAAAGCGTTCTCGTGACGGAGAAAGCATTTCTGCGGACCGTAGACCGCCTCCAAAATGTCGTAGATTTTTTGCAGGGCGTCTTTCATGATCGTACAATGTACCGCCTTTTTTTTCTCTTTCAAGTCCGTCGCGCTTTTTTTCTGCTTTTCCTGTGCGCGCGCCTTGAAAAAAATCCGAAAGAGGGTATCTTTTTCCGTCTGCGAACGCCATTGCGTCCGCATTGGCGAATCCTTGCGCAAAAGAAAAAAACGGAGCCCGTCCGCCATGTTGAATTGGCTTTCAGTCAGGAATCTTGCCGTCGTGGAATCGGCGGAACTGGAACTTGCGCCCGGATTCAATGCGATCACGGGCGAGACAGGCGCCGGGAAGTCTGTCGTCATGGGCGCGCTCGGTCTTCTGCTTGGCGCCCGTGCGGACAAGTCCGTCATTCGAACCGGTTCGACGCATTGCGAGCTTGCCGCCGGCTTTGATTTCGATCCCGTCGTTCAGACCGCGCTGACCGCCTTCCTCAAGGAGAACGAACTTTTGAACGAAGATGAGCCGGGGACGCTTCTGCTTCGTCGCGTGCTGACGCAGACGTCTACGCGGAACTTTGTCAACGGTGCGGCGGTCAACCTCGGCATATTGAAATCCATTGCTGCGTTTCTTGTCGACATCCATGCCGCGAACGAAAACGCCGCCGTGCTGGATGCCGCGCGGCAGCTTGATGTTCTGGATCGTTTCGCCGGTCTTGAGCCGGAACAGGAAAGGACGCGCATCGCCTGGAACAACTGGGCGGCTCTTCGTGCGGAAAAGGAGCGATTCGACGCATCCCTGCCTTCTCCGGAAGCCTGCGAACGTCTCCGCCGCGACTGGGAGGAGATCGATCGAGCTTCAACGCACGAAAACGAAGACGTCGAACTGAATGCTCGTCATGAACTTGCCGCCCATTCTCAAAGCATTGTCGAATCCGCCTCCGCCGTCTGCGGCCTTTTGACGGAGAATGAGGAGAGCATCGTGGAGCGATTGGCGGAATGCCGCCGGCTTCTTCGGACGCTGGAGCGCATCGATCCCGCGCACGCATCGGAATTCATGGACGGATTGGACGCCGCTTCGGAATCCGTTAATGCGCTTTCCGCCTCGCTCGCCTCCTTCGCGGCCGACATCGAGATCGATGAACGCGAATTTATTGAAATGGAGAATCGTCTGCGCCTGCTGCAGACTCTGAAGCGACGATACGGCCCGGAGCTTTCCGACGTGCTCGCGCATGCCGAGCGCATTCGGGAGCAGCTGGACGCCTTCGACAATGCGGACAGCCAGCGTCGTGAATTCCAAAAGAAGGACGCCATTCTGCAGAGCGCCTGGCGTGCGGCGGCGGAAGAGCTCAGCCGGAAGCGCGCAGCGGCGGCGGCGCGTCTCGCCGAAGTCTTGTCGCGCGAAACGCAGAAGCTCGGCTTTTTGAAAGCGGAATTCCGCATCGAACTTGCCGAAGGGCCCGCAGGACCGAACGGAATCGACCGCGTCCATTTTCTGTTCACCTCGAATCCCGGCGTTCCTCCGATCCCGTTGCGCGACGTCGCCAGCAGCGGAGAAGTCTCGCGCATCATGCTTGCCGTGAAGACCGTGCTCGCCAAAGCGGACGACGTGCCGACTCTGATCTTCGATGAAATCGACGCCAACATCGGCGGAGAAACCGCTTGTCGAGTCGCTGATGAATTGGTCGAACTGTCCAAAAGCAAGCAGATCATCTCGATTTCGCATCTGCCGCAAGTCGCAGTACGTGCGGAGCGGCATTTTCGCGTGGAGAAGCGCGCGGAGGGCGAGCGTACGATTTCCGTTGTCGTCGCCCTGAACGGCAAGGCGCGCGTCGGAGAGCTTGCGCGCATGCTAGGCGGCGGAAAGTCCGCGGAACAGCATGCGAAGGATCTCCTGAACTCGTCGCGCGGCTCCGGATGCAATCCCTGATCCGATGTTCTGTTCGGCAATTCAGATTCGCTTCAGCTCCGTCTTTCGCGACGTGAGGGGCAGGGGAAACGCCATGAGATTAGAAAAAGAAAATAATCGTATGCGTTTGCGCTTGAAAGCGAAACCGTGCTGCGTCGTGTCCCCTTGGTGTTCGCGTTCGTCGGAAGACTGGAACGCTCTCCCGAAAGATTTGACGTCGGCGCGGGATTTCGTTCGTGCGATTCCGATGAAAAGCATCGCATACGCCTTGTCATTCGCTGTTCTTCAAGTATATTATAGGATTCTGCTTCTTCCTCCCGATTGCGATTTCACGGAGTTGCGACGATGATTCTGACTGTGGAAAACCCGGATGTTCCTCGGAGGGCCGTTTCCGACGCGCTCGCTCGGACTTTGGCGTTTTTTTCCGAGGATACTCCGCTCAAGCATGCGGAACAGTTCGGCGGTCGTCCGTACGAGCGGCGCGAACAGCAGGAGCGCATGGCGGCGGCAGTTGCGGAGGCATTGGAAAAACGTCGCAATCTTTGCGTGGAGGCGCCGACCGGAGTCGGCAAGAGCTTTGCATATCTGATTCCGGCGATCTATCATGCGCTTGCGGTCCGTCAGCCGGTCCTTGTCGCCACGGAGACGATCAACCTTCAGGAGCAGCTCGCGGAAAAAGACCTTCCGCTCCTTAAAAAGCTGACCGGGCTCGACTTCGTTTTCGTCGTCGCCAAAGGACGTTCCAACTATCTTTGCAAGCGAAGGCTTGCGCTTGCCATGAGCAGGCGGCGCGACGAGATCCTCCCTCCCGGCGCGTCTGCGACCGATCTCGACCGCATCTGCGATTGGGCTCTGACGACCAAGGATGGCAGCAAGTCGGACATTTCCTTTCGCTTCGATCAATCTCTATGGGCGTGTCTTTGCTGTGAAACAGCGTCCTGCATGGGACCGAAGTGCGAGTTCTTTCGTTCCTGCTTCTATTGGCGTCAGCGGCATGCATGGGACAAGGCGGATCTCATCATAGCCAACCACGCGCTTTTCTTTACCGACCTCAAGATGCGCAGCGTCGAAGGCGCGGAGAACTGCCCGCTCCCGGATTACGGGAGCGTCATTTTCGACGAGGCTCATACGTTGGAGGACAACGCCGCGAATCATCTTGGAATTCATGTGTATTCCACGGCCTTGCGCTTCTTCCTGAATCGACTGTTCAATCCGGTCAACGGAAGGGGCATTCTGATGCGCCCCGGCGAGGATTCCATGGCCTTGCGCGGACAAGTGGCGGACCTTCATGAAGAGCTTACGGGGTTCTTCGCTCAGTTCGAGGATGCAATCGACCGCTCTCCCGAGCAGATGTTCCGCATCATGAAGCCGGGCGGCTATCGCAACGGTC
>CAZAAM010000023.1:3990-6609 GCA_964483055.1 uncultured Victivallales bacterium | reverse complement strand
GGTCTTTCGGAAAAGCTTCGTCGCATGGCGCAGGTCATTCATGATTATGCCGAAGAACAGACGGACGCCTCCTTCAAAGCCGAGCTCAATGCGCGCGTCGAACATTGTCAGGAATTTGACGAAGAGCTCGAAGCTTTTGTCCGCCAGAGTCTGCCGGAGCACGTTTATTGGGTCGAAGGGCGCAAAAGCCCCGGCGGCTGGAATGCGCCGCGCAGAATCGAACTGGCGTCCGCCCCGCTCAACATCGCGGAACTCTTGAACAAGCTCCTCTTCTCCATTGGAAAACCGGTCATCCTTACGAGCGCCACGCTTGCTGTCAAGGGTTCTCTCGGCTATTATGCCCAACGCGTCGGCTTCACCGGCGGCGACGGGCTGATCCTCGATTCTCCATTCGACTATTCCAGGCAGGTTCGCTTGTATCTTTCCAGAAAGATGCCGCTCCCTTCCGAACAGGGATACAACGATGCGGCTGCAGCGCAGATACGCCGCTTTCTGGAGCTGACGCGCGGCTCCGCATTCGTCCTTTTTACAAGCTACGGAATGCTCAAAAGCTGCGCCGACAAGCTTTCCTCGTTCTTTTCCACGAGCGGACTCAATCTTCTCGTGCACGGCGACAGCCTTTCCCGTTCCGCCATGCTCCGCGAATTCAAGCAGGTGCGCGACAGCGTCATTTTCGGAACGACCAGCTTTTGGACCGGCGTCGATGTGCCCGGAAGCGCCTTGGAAAACGTTTTTTTTTTTTTTTCATCCGCTTGTCGCCGCGCGGTGCGATCGCATTCGTCAGCTCGGCGGCGAGCCCTTCCGCGATTATTCCGTTCCGGACGCCGTCCTGAAGTTCCGGCAAGGCGTCGGGCGCTTGATCCGAAGCCGTACGGACACAGGCATCATCGTCGTGCTCGATCCGCGCATCGTCTCCAAGCAGTATGGCAAATCCTTCCTGAATTCCATTCCGCCGTGCCCCGTGGAATATTTTTGACGCGCGTCCTTGCTGAAGAATGAATTTTCAAGGCAGGAAAGGCTTGATGCCGCTGGGAGCGATGCGCCTTGATTCATTTTGATTTCGGAACGTTGAAACGCAAGGCGCTTGTTGAACTGACGCCCTTGCTTTTGAAACAGTCTGAATCGCGGCGCTCCCTGAAGAAATCAACCCGGATTGCAATTCAATGGCTGTTGCGATATTGAGAGATAAGGAAAGCGACGTCTGTTCGAGTTCCTTTTCGATGAAGCTTTTTTGGCGACAACATCAGGCGAGGCGATGTCAGACAAGTCCCAAAGAAACGCAAGGTTCATTCCGCCTGTTCCAACGAATCGATCGCGCTCTGCCGCGATTTCTTTCAACATCGTTCCCAGGTGCGGAGTCATGACGTTCGCGGATTCCTGCCTGTTCGTTTTCAAGACTGGGTTGGGGGGAGCGCAGTTCCATGAAAAAGACGAAGAAAAAGCCGTCGCGCGTCAGGAGAGACGCGCGACGGCTGCGACCAATCAATTGCTCCGGTCGAATCCTTTTCAACCGAAGATGCGATGAAATCAGGCTTTTTTGATCCAGTCGACGATCCAAGCGCCGACCTCTTTCGTGCCGTACTGCGAACCGCCTTCCACCTGAATTTCCGGCGTGCGCACATTCGCGTCGAGCGAGGCGTCGACAGCCTTGCGGATCAGCGCGCCTTCCTCCTTAAGATCGAAATGCTCGAAAAGCATCGCGACGGAAAGAATCTGCGCCAAAGGATTGGCGATGTTCTTTCCGGCGGCCTGAGGCCAGGATCCGTGAATCGGCTCGAAGACGGGGGTGCTTTCGCCAGTGGAGGCGGAGGGAAGCAGTCCCATGGATCCGCTGATGACGGAGCCCTCGTCGGTGAGGATGTCGCCGAAGGTGTTTTCGGTGACCATGACATCGAAGAAGGTCGGTTCCTGAATCATGCGCATCGCGGCGTTGTCGACATACATATAGTCGGTTTTGACTTCGGGATAGCGCGGCGCCATTTCCTGGGCGATCTTTCTCCAAAGACGGCTGGAAGCGAGGACGTTGGCCTTGTCGACGACGGTCAGGTGGCGGTTGCGCTTCATGGCGTAGTCGAAAGCGACCTTCAGGATGCGCTCGATTTCCGGGCGCGTGTACATGTTCGTGTCGTAGGCCTTGTCATCGTCCTGGTATTTTTCTCCAAAGTACATGCCGCCCGTGAGCTCGCGGATGCAGATGAAGTCGGCGTTTTCTACAAGCTCTGCGCGAAGAGGGGACTTGTGGAGCAGGCAGCGGAAGGTCTGGACGGGGCGGATGTTCGCGAAGAGACCGAGCTTCTTGCGCATGGCGAGCAGTCCTTGTTCCGGGCGTACTTTGGCTGTCGGATCGTTGTCGAACTTGGGATGTCCGACGGCGGAGAAAAGCACGGCGTCGGCGTTCTGGCAGATCTGATGCGTCGCTTCCGGGTATGGATCGCCGACTTTGTCGATGGCGTCCGCGCCGCAGAGGGCGTACTCATAGCTCGCCTCATGTCCGAACTTTTCGCAGACGGCGTCCATGACGGCGACGCCCTGTTTTGAGATTTCCGGCCCGATTCCGTCGCCGGGAAGCACTGCGATCTTAAACTTCATGATGCATTCAACCTTTCCTTGATTTTATTG
>CAZAAM010000023.1:0-3980 GCA_964483055.1 uncultured Victivallales bacterium | reverse complement strand
TCCGCATCGTGCTCGTCCGGATGCGTCTGCGCGTCTGCGCTTTCGTTCTCCAGAATGTTGAGCATCTTCATCGTCGCCTTGATTGCGGCTTCCATCTGGTCCGCGTCGAGGCCGCGCGTACGGAAGACTTTTCCTTCGTAGTTCCATGTGATGACCGTCTGTACAAGCGCGTCCGTACGGCCGCCCGGGGGAATGGATACCACATAGTTCGTCAGGACCGGGAATTTGCGTCCCAGGATAACCTTGTAGATTCTGCGCAACACGCGCACGAACGCATCGTACTGACCGTCTCCGCTGGAGCTTTCCTCAAAATCGCGTCCGTCGATTTCGATCTTGACGGTCGCCATGGGCTTCAGGCCATAGGCGAGATTGACGACGTAGCTTTTGAGCTTCACCTTCTCGTCCGTAACGCCGTGCTTAAGAACGTCGGAGATGATGTACGGAAGATCCTCTTGCGTGACGAGTTCCTTCTTGTCTCCGAGTTCGATTACGCGTGCGGTGACCTTCTTCATGGATTCCTCGTCCAGATCCAGGCCGAGATCCTCCAGATTCTTGCGGATGTTCGCTTTGCCGCTGTTCTTCCCAAGGGCGTATTCCCTCTTGCGTCCGAAACGTTCCGGCAAAAGATCATTGAAATAGAGATTGCTCTTATTGTCTCCATCCGCATGAACTCCGGCGACCTGCGTGAATACGTTCTCGCCGACGATCGGCTTGTTCGGCGGAATCGCGATGCCGGAATAAGAGGCGACGACGCGGCTGGCGTCATTCAAACGGCTTTCATCGATGCTTGTCGCAGCGTTGAAATGATCCTTCAGAATCGCCTGCACGCTGGCAAGCGGGGCGTTGCCTGCACGCTCGCCGATGCCGTTGATGGTCGTATGAAGACCGTTTACGCCGCCTAGAACGGCCGCAAGCACGTTGCTGACTGCAAGATCATAGTCGTTGTGCGCGTGGAAGTCGAAATGGATCCCAGGATATTTCTTCACCATTAGGCGAATATACGTCAGAACTTGAAGCGGATTCAGGATTCCGAGCGTATCCGGCAGCATGAATCGTTTGATTCCGCTGTCCTTGAGCGCGTCCATAAGCTGGAAGACGTAGTCCTGCGAGTTCTTCATCCCCCCGCTCCAGTCTTCCAGATAGGCGTTGACTTCGACGTCCTGCTCTTCCGCGTAGGCGACGACCTTGAGAATGTCCTCGATATGCTGTTCCGGCGTCTTCTTCAGCTGCATTTCACAATGCTTGCGCGACCCTTTGCAAAGCAGGTTGATGACGCGGCAGCCTGCGTTTCGAATCCAGTCGACGGAGATGTGTTCGTCGACGAATCCGAGAACCTCGACCCGGTGCAGGAGTTCGCGCCGCGCCGCCCAGTCGCAAATCATGCGCACGGCATCGAATTCGCCTCTGGATACGCGCGCCGACGCCACTTCGATCCGGTCCACTTTCAGATCTTCCAAAAGCAGACGCGCGATCATCAGCTTTTCCTGCGGGACGAACGATACTCCGCTGGTCTGTTCTCCGTCGCGAAGCGTCGTATCCATGATTTCTATTTTGACTTGCTCTCCCATGCTTCGATCTTATCCTTGTTGGCAAGCAGAAAGTCGATATCGTCCAGCCCGTTCATGAGGCAGTGCTTCTTGTATTGGTTGATTTCGAACCGCTCGCTCTTGCCGGTTGCTTTGTTCGTGACGGTTTGCTCCGGAAGGTTGACTTCCACCAGCGTCTTCGGATCCTTCTGAATCGAATCGAACAGCTCCGCCAGAAACCCTTCGCTTACGACGACGGGAAGAACGAAGTTGTTCAACTCATTGTTCTTGTGAATGTCTGCAAAGAAGCTGGAAATGACGACGCGGAATCCATAGCCCGCGATTGCCCATGCCGCATGCTCGCGGCTGGAGCCGGAACCGAAGTTCTTGCCTGCGACAAGAATTTCTCCCCCGTAGCGCGGATCGTTCAGCACGAAATCCTTGTTCAGGGCGCCGTCCGCATTGTAGCGCCAATCGCGGAACAGGTTGTCTCCGAAGAATTTCTCCTCGCGCGTCGTCGCTTTCAGAAAACGCGCCGGAATGATTTGATCCGTGTCGACGTTCTCCAAGGGAAGGGGAACGCACGTGCTCGTTATGACATTGAATTTCTGTTTCATGATTGCATCCTCACTGCATGAGTTCTCGTGGATCCGCGACGACTCCCATGACCGCCGCAGCCGCCGCGGTCAGGGGACTGGCCAGCAGCGTGCGGGAGCCTGGTCCCTGCCTGCCTTCGAAGTTGCGGTTGCTTGTAGAAACCGCATACTTGCCTGCCGGAATCTTGTCGTCATTCATCGCGAGACAGGCGGAACAGCCCGGCTGGCGAATTTCAAATCCCGCCGCTTCCAAGATCTTGTCAAGCCCTTCCGCGCGAATCTGTTCATCCACCATCCAGGATCCGGGGACAAGCCACGCGATCACGCCGTCCGCCTTCTTGCGCCCTTTTACGATCGAGGCGAATGCGCGGAAGTCTTCGATTCGCCCGTTCGTGCACGCGCCCAAAAAGACGTAGTCGATTTTTTTGCCAAGCAGTTTTTCCTCGGGCTTGAATCCCATATAGTCCAACGCCTTCTGATAGGATTCGCTCCCGTTTCCTGCCGGGATCGATTCCGCGATTCCCATTCCCATGCCGGGATTCGTTCCATAGGTGATCATCGGCTGAATGTCCTCGGCGCGGAACGCGACTTCCTTGTCGAATACGGCGTCAGAATCGCTCTTCAAGGTTTTCCAGTAGGCGACCGCCTTGTCCCAGGCTTCGCCCTTCGGCGCGTATTCGCGCCCCTTCAGATATTCGAACGTTGTTTCGTCTGGTGCGACCATGCCGCCGCGAGCGCCCATTTCGATGCTCAGATTGCAGAGCGTCAGACGGCCTTCCATCGTCAGACCGCGTACGGCGGAACCGGCGTATTCCACGAAATAGCCCGTCGCGCCGCTCGTCGTCATTTTAGACATCATGTAGAGCGCCACGTCCTTCGCGGTCACGCCCTTGCCGAGCGTTCCGTCGATAGTGATTCGCATCGTCTTCGGCCGCGCCTGAAGAATGCATTGCGATGCAAGCGTCATTTCCACTTCGCTCGTTCCGATGCCGAATGCGACTGCTCCCATTGCACCGTGCGTCGACGTGTGCGAGTCGCCGCAGACGATCGTCATGCCGGGCAGCGTCAGGCCGCGTTCCGGTCCGACGACATGAATGATTCCGTTGCGCTTGTCCATCATGCCGTAATGCGTCAGTCCGAATTCCGCAGCATTCTTAGCCAGCGCATCGACCTGAGCTTTGGAAACCGGGTCTTCGATCGGCTTGTCCTGATCATGGGTCGGCGTGTTGTGATCCGGCATGCAGAAGACGTGATCCGGACGAAAGACCTTGATTCCACGGGCGCGGAGACCGTCGAAGGCCTGCGGGCTCGTCACTTCGTGACAGTACAGTCTGTCGATGTAGAGTTGCGTGGGGCCGTCCTCGATCTTTTGAACCACATGGGCGTCCCAGATTTTGTCGAACAATGTTCCAGCCATTTTTCGTATCTCTCTTATGCTGTCGTTGCGGTTGGTTTATTTCTTGAACTTGTTGATGCAGTCGATGTACGCTTCCACAGAGGCGGCGATGATGTCCGTGTTCGCTCCGAAGCCGTAGTAGACTCGTCCGTCGTATTCCACCTGCATATGCACCTTGCCTACGTCGTCGCTGCCTTTGCTGATCGATTGAATCGTGAATTCCTTCATCGTCATTTGGCGATCAATGATCTTCTTCAGAGCCCGGATCGCAGCATCGACAGGACCGTTTCCGGTCGCCGCCGCCTCGAAGTGTTCGCCTGCGATATTCAAGCCCAGACTTGCCGTCGGACGCACTCCGACGCCGCTCGTCACCTGCAGATAGTCAATCTTGATGTTGTGGTTTTGACTGCGGTCCGCTCCGGCTAGAACGAGGATGTCATCGTCCGTGATGTCCTTCTTTTT
>CAZAAM010000022.1:8442-16951 GCA_964483055.1 uncultured Victivallales bacterium | reverse complement strand
AACGGATCGGATTTTCAATGGAGCGAGGCACGCTGCCGAGAGCCGCCTCATGCAAAACGAAGTCGACCCCGTCGACGGCCTTGCGGCAGTCGTTCTCGGATCGCAGATCGCCGATGACAAGACGGAAGCGAGGATTTTGTTCGAAGCGCGCGATGTTTTCGCGGAATCCGGTGGAGAAGTCGTCAAGGACAACGACCTCATTGTCCTGCGCAAGGAATTTTTCAACGAGATTCGATCCGATGAAGCCGCCTCCGCCCGTGATCAGAATGCGCGCGGAGCGAAGTTCGCGACGGCCGCGTTCCGCACCGTCCGTTTTGGGAAACTCAAAGCCGCCCATCGACGTCCTCCTTCGGCAGAACGCCTTTGACATCGAAGACGACGGCGGATTCGCCCTTGAAGCGCGCATAGTCGAAGGAGAGGAATGCGCGGTGCGAAACTGCTAGAACGACGGCGTCGTAGCGGCGTCCTTCCAGCAATGCGGCATCGCGTACGGAAGCAAGTCCGTATTCTGCCGCAACGTCGTCGGGATTCGCCATTGGATCGAAGACGTCGACTTCGCATCCGAATTCCTGAAGGCCGCGGACGACGTCGACCGCCTGCGAGTTGCGGATGTCCGGACAATTTTCCTTGAATGCGATTCCAAGCTGAAGCACGCGCGCGCCAAGGATGCGCCGCGCTTTGCGAATCATGAGCTTGACGACTTCGGCGGCGACATGGCGCCCCATTCCGTCGTTGATGCGGCGTCCTGCGAGAATCACTTCCGGAAGGTAGCCGAGTTCCTGCGCCTTGTGCGTCAGATAATAGGGATCGACGCCGATGCAGTGCCCGCCGACGAGTCCGGGGCGAAAGTCGAGGAAGTTCCATTTCGTGCGAGCCGCTTCCAGAACTTCCTGCGTATCGAGGTCCATCAGGCGGAATATCTTGGACAATTCGTTGACGAACGCGATGTTGATGTCCCTTTGGGCGTTTTCGATCACCTTGGCCGCCTCTGCGATCCGGATGGAGCGAACCGGAAAGACGCCGTCCTGAAGAATGGCGCGATAGAGCGCGCCGACCGCTTCCGCGGCTTCCGGCGTCGAACCGGCCGCAATCTTGCGGATTTTGCGGAGCGCATGTTCCTTGTCGCCGGGATTCACGCGTTCCGGACTGTAGCCGCAGAAGAAATCCTTGTTGAACTTCAGGCCGCTGAACTTTTCCAGAACCGGGACGCATTCCTCTTCCGTGCAACCGGGATAGACCGTGCTCTCGTACACGACGAGCGCTCCGGGGCGCATGACTTTCCCGACCGTCTCGCTGGCTGCGAGCAAGGGGCGAAGATCAGGGGACTTGAACTTGTCCACGGGAGTCGGAACCGTTACGATGAAGACGTCGCGATCGCCAAGCAGGGCAGGGTCGTCCGTACAGCGAAGACGCGTCGCCGAACGCAGTTCGTCGGGAGTGGTTTCCAGCGTCTCGTCCACGCCGTCGCGAATCATGGAGACGCGTCGCTTCTTGATGTCGAATCCAACCGTATCGAACTTCCTTCCGAATTCGACGGCGAGCGGAAGTCCGACGTATCCCAGTCCGATCAGACCGATCCTGACGGTTGCGGCTTGCATTTTTTCGAGAAGAGTCATAGTGAACATCCTGCCGCGCGACCGCGTCGTTTTCGCCTGCGGAGCGAATCCGCCGCGGGGGCTTCGTTTTTTATTCGCGATAATATACCGCGGCGCGGGCGTTCGTGCAAGAGCGGGCGCAAAGAAAGAGCGTCAGGAAGAGTCATGGCGAACGCATGAAGCATTGAATGAAGGGCGTTCAGGCGACGTTTGCGCGCCAGGCGGGGCGCGTTTTCCCGTCCGCGCCGCTAGACAAGGGGCGTCGCGACAATGCAAATGAGAAAAATATCGCGCGAATTTGATTTCGAATAAAAACGCCTGAAAAAAGAAAAAAGAGATTGAAATAAAAGAATGCGGGCGCTATAGTAATCAAAGCGCCCTATAACACTTAACTGAGCGGTATGTTATGTCTTACTACACATTGATCGTCAACGTGCTTGGCGGTCTGGCCTTCTTCCTGCTCGGCATGAAGCTGATGAGCGACGGGCTCACCAAGATCGCCGGCGAACGAATGCGACGAATCCTGCACATCTGCGCAGGAAACCGAATCAGCGCGGTGATTGCCGGCGCGGCCACGACGGCGGTGATCCAATCGTCATCGGCGACGACAGTAATGACCGTCGGCTTCGTCAACGCAGGGTTGCTGACGCTGGTTCAGTCGATCGGAATCATTTACGGCGCGAATATCGGCACGACGATCACCGCGCAGATCGTGGCGTTCAACATCAGCGCGATCGCGATGCCGGCGATTCTTCTCGGCTTCGTCATGACCGTAGTTCCATGGAAACGGATTCTGGGATGGGGAGACACCGTTCTGGGATTCGGTCTTTTGTTTTTCGGCATGACTATGATGAGCGACGAGCTCAAGAATCTCAGCTCGAACGGCTCATTCATCCACTTCTTTCAAACGTTCAAATGCATGCCGATCGACGGACTCATTCCCTTCAGCTCTGTGTTCGGCGCGATCGGCGTCGGCCTGCTCGCCACGGTTGTCGTCCAGAGCTCCTCGGCGGCGACCGGCATCATCATCGCCCTTGGCGCAAGCGGACTGATCGACATCTATACAGCCACGGCGCTGACGCTTGGTTCCAACATCGGCACGACGATCACGGCGCAGCTGGCGGCGATTCCGGCGAATCGCTTGGCGAAGCAGACGGCTATGGCGCACACGCTGTTCAACGTCATCGGAGTCATCTTCATTGTTCTGACCTTCCTGATTCCTTGGGGGAGCTCCGGCGTGCCGGTGTTCTTCTATCTTGTCGGTTTGGTGACCAACGGCAACGGCACGAATCTCACGAACGACGTCGCGCGCCTTATTGCGAACGCCCATACGCTGTTCAATGTTGTGACGACGCTGCTCCTTCTTCCTTTCGTAAATCAGCTGGCGCACATCTGTCAAAAGCTGATTCCCGTGCGCGAGCAGGTCCGCTATCAGTATTTGGAGCCGCATCTGCTCAGCTCGCCGGAGCTGGCGCTGGATCAGGTCGTCTTCGCTCTCCGCAAGATGCTTGCCAAGTCTTGGAAGATCGTTGATCAGGCTGCGACGAAGATATTCATCCCCGTCAATCTCGATCATGTCGTCTTGGACAAGATCGCGAAGCGCGAAGCGCGCATCGACCGCTACCAAAGCGAGATCATGGACTACCTTTCAGAAGTAGTGAAACGCGATATTTCCGATCGTCTCGCCCTGCGCATCGCGCCGTTGATTCACTGTACGAACGATGCCGAACGCATCGGCGATCGTGCGGAGAACATTACTGCTTTGGCCGTTCGCATGAAAGAGGGCGGACGCATGTTCAGCCCTGCGGCCACTGCGGAGCTGGAACATTTGTTCAAGCTGCTGAACAAGCAAAGCACGATCGCGCGCGAGGCTTTGGAGGATGTCAAGAAGTGCAATTCGGATCTGAATGCGCAGATGGAGCGCGCGATTCGCGAGTATGCGATGGAAATGGAGCATACGCATACGGCTCGCATCCAGTGCGGCAAATGCACGTCCGAGGCCGGGCTGATCTTCTTGGAGTTTACGTCTGAAGTCGTTGCAATTTCGCGTCACCTCTCCAATATTCACGATCGCGTGTCCCAAATCGCGTGACAGCCGTTCGCCGTCCGTCCGAAGCGCTCGCTTGCCTTCGCATTGCGAAATTGCGCGGTCGAACCGTTTGCAATTCCCGGAAACCATGGTAAATTAGCAGAAATCGCGACGCGGGGCGATATTTCGGAACGCATTCGAGTCATCGACGCCTCCGCCCGTTTCCCCGAGCGAACCGGCGAAGCGGATTTTCGCCTTTCGCGATTCAAGCAAACAACATTTGCGCGCATCCGGCTGCAGAACCCTGCCGTACGACTTCAGGAGCCGCATCGCGACGCGCGCATGCAAGGGGAAGGTTCGATCTATGGAAAATCTGTCGCAAATCGGAATGCGTGTCCGCGAAGTGCGCGAAAGCGCCGGATATACGCCGGAACAAATGGCTTCGGTCATGGGCGTGTCGTCCGCACTCTACTGCGCCTATGAAGCGGGAACGGAAGAAGCTCCGTTCTCCTTTTTCTATAAGCTGGCGGAGCGTTTCGGATTGGACGTTTCCTCTCTCATCAGCGGCGAAGAGCCGAATCTCAGCCAGTACACGATCACTCGGAACGGCGAGGGGTTTCCGCTTGCGCGCCGTCCGGAATTTTCTTATCTGCATCAGGCGATCCACATGAAGAACCGCGAGGGCGAGCCGTTCATCGTCACGGCTCCTTACATGGGCGAGGATCCTGAAATGAAGCTCTCGACGCATTCCGGACAGGAGTTCATTCTCGTTCTGCAGGGCGCGCTTCGCGTCCTTCTGAAGAACAAGCTTGAAACGTTGCGAGAGGGCGACAGCATCTATTTCGACGGGCGTTTCCCGCACGGGCTTGCCGCAATCCACGGCGCCTCCTGCAAGTTTCTTTCCATCGTCATGCGCAAAAGCTCCGAGGATGCCGCGCCGGACACTTTCGCCGCCGAAGCGCCGCGCCGCGAGCCGGCGTCCGGCCCGAAAGACGACGAAGAACGGCCGCTGCTCTATCGCCAATACATGACCGAAGTTTGGAACGAGTCCGGCGATTTGGATCGCGTCGATTTCCATATTCCGGACGATTTCAACTTCGCGTTCGACGTGCTGGATCGTCTTGCCGTGCGCGACCCGGAGAAGCTCGCCATGCGCTGGGTCTCCAACGACATGGATTGTCGCGACTTCACGTTCCGCGACATTGCAGAAAATTCCTCGCGAACGGCGAATCTTCTGTATTCGCTCGGCATCCGCAAGGGCGACCGCGTTCTGCTTGTGCTTAAGCGGCATTATCAGTTCTGGTTCATTCTGAACGCGCTTCACAAGCTCGGCGCGATCGCGGTTCCCGCATCCTGTCAGCTGACCGGACACGACTTTGAATACCGCATCAACAAAGCGCGCATCAAATGCGTCATTTGCACGGGCGAGGGGAACGTCGTCCATGAAGTCGATTCCGTCTCTGCAACGACGCCGAGCGTGCGCTGGAAGCTCACCGTCAACGGAGAGCATGACGGGTGGATGAACTATGACGCCATGTACGGCAAATTTTCCAGCGTCTTTCAACGTCCGGCGGGTCAGAAGACATCCGATCCGATGCTGATCTTCTTCAGCTCCGGCACGACCGGATATCCGAAAATGGTCGAACACGATTATTCCTATCCTTTGGGGCACGTCATGACCGCGCGCCATTGGCACAAGGTCGATCCGGAGGGGTTGCATTTTTCCGTGGCGGACACGGGGTGGGGCAAGGCTCTTTGGGGCAAGATCTATGGACAGTGGCTCTGCGAGGCCGCCGTCTTCACCTTCGATTTCGAACGTTTCCACGCCGCAGACATGCTTCCGATGTTCAAGCGTTATGGAATTACGACCTTCTGCGCGCCGCCGACCATCTTCCGCTTCATCGTCAAGGAGGACCTTTCACTATACGACTTCTCCACGCTCAAGCATGTCACAACCGCGGGCGAGGCCATGCCGCCGGAAGTCAGCGATCAGTTCGCGCGCGTCTCCGGACAGTATCCGCATGAGGGATTCGGGCAGACGGAAACGACGATGCTGCTCGGAACGTTCGCCGGCATCAAGCCAAAGCCAGGCTCCATGGGCAAGCCGAATCCGCAGTACGTCATTGAACTGCTCGGAAACGACGGCAAGCCCGTTCCGATGGGCGATACAGGCGAGATCTGCGTCAAGGCGGAACCGCTCATGCATCCCTGCGGCCTCTTCTCCCAGTACCTCGACAATCGCGAAGACACGATGAAAGCCTGGCACGACGGCTATTATCACACCGGCGATCTGGCATGGCGCGACGAGGACGGATACTACTGGTATGTGGGCCGCGCCGACGACATCATCAAGACCAGCGGATATCGAGTCGGTCCGTTCGAAGTCGAAAGCGTCATCATGGAGCTGCCTTACGTGCTGGAATGCGCGGTCACCGGCGTGCCTGATCCCGTGCGCGGCAAGATTGTCAAGGCGACGGTCGTCCTTGTCAAGGGCAAGGAGGGCGACGATGCATTGAAGGAAGAGATTCAGGAATACGTAAAGACGCATACGGCGCCATACAAATACCCCCGACTCGTCGAGTTCGTCGCGGAGCTTCCGAAGACGACGAATGGAAAGATCCGACGCGTCGCCTTGCGCGGCGAGGAAAACGGAAGCTCTTCCGCGGATTGAGCTTCGGCGAGATTCCGCCGGAATCGCCGCGTCCGGCGCAAATGCGGCGAAATCGCGCAGGAAACGCAGCTCGGCATCGCCTGTTCGGTCTCGTTTTTGCGGAGGACATCCATATCCGAAATCCTCCGGTTCAATGCGATTGCTCAAGAAATTTTCATGCGACCGCGCGAATCCGCGTCAGCCTTCCAAGGCGGTCTTGACCTTCCGGAGCGCCTCGGGGATGTCGAGTTTCCTGGGACACTTCGGAAGGCAGGCGCCGCAGTTCACGCATGCCGAAGCGGGCGCGCCGCGCTGGATCGGCGACATTGAGACCGTATAGTCCGCGATCGCCCGTCGTTTGTTCTTATGCGCCAAAAAATTGTTGTAGACGTAGGCCAGGATGTAGCCGATCGCGACGTTGTGCGGACAGGGGATGCACTGATAGCAGCCCGTGCAGTCCACATGTCCCGGCGTGCTGCGGAACGCCTTGATCGCCGCGCCAAGCGCCTTGCGTTCATCGGGAGAAAGCATGTTCGGCGCCGCCTTCGCCGCGCAGCGCAGGTTCTCTTCGACGTCCGCCATGGAGCCCATGCCGCTGACCGCGACGCTGACTTCCGGAATGTCCCAAAGATAGTCGAGCGCCCACTCGACATCGGGTTTTTCAATCCCGGTGGAACGCAGGGCCTCGCGCATCGATGCGGGGAGATTCGCCAGAAGTCCGGTGCGGACCGGCTTCATGACCGCAACGCCCATTCCGTTCGCTGCCGCATGCTTTGGACCGAGACAGCCTGCCTCATATTCGTAGTCAAGATAGTTGTGCTGAATCAGGCAGAAGTCCCACGGGGCGGCTTCCGCGACCTCCTTGAAGAGCTGGAGATTGTCGTGGAAGGAGAAGCCCGCGAAACGGATTCTTCCTTGCTGCTTGAGCTTCATGATCTTTTCTATCAGCTTGAATTGCTTGATTGTTCCGTTCCAAGCTCGATGCATGATCATGTGAATGTGATAGAAATCGATGACGTCCGTTCCGATCGCGCGACGCGATTCGTCGAAGAACTTTTCGAAGTCCTCCGGACGTTCCATCATCCACCACGGCGATTTCGAGGTGACGTAGACGCGGTCGCGCCATGATCCCTTGAGCGCTTTCCCCGCAACGGCTTCGCTTTGGCCGCCCATATAGAGGCGCGCGGCGTCGATGTAGTTCACGCCGCCTTCGATGGCGCGGCGAATCATGGCGACGCTTTGATCCTCATCGACGGTTTTGCCGTCGGAAAGCGTCGGAAGACGGAGCAGTCCGAAGCCGAGTGCGGAAACATCGACGCCGGTCCGCCCCATCGGACGATAGCGCATTGCGGGATTGAAGTTGAGAATTGAGCGCGTCGAATTCGCTCCGGTTTGCGGAGGCGCGGCGTCGGACGCCTTCAGCAGGGATTCGCGCCCCAATGCGGTCCCGACCGCAGTCAAAAGCGCGGCGGATTTCAGAAAGTCGCGTCGGTTCATCTTCGGTCTCCTTATGCAGCGTCCGATTCGCCTCGGCTGCTCAGTGAATCGAGAATGCGCCGTCCACGAGCAGAGCATGTCCGTCGACGAAGCTCGCATACGGACTGCACAGCCACAGGACGGCGTTCGCGATTTCTTCGGGTTTGCCGAGGCGTCCGGCCGGAATGTCGCGCACAAGCTCCCGCTCGAGCGGCGGATTGCGGCGCATGAGCTCCTGCGCCATCGGGGTCAGAATGACGCCCGGGCAGACTGCGTTGATGCGGATGTTCTTCGCAGCATAGTCGATCGCGGCGGTGCGCGTGAGTCCAATGACGGCATGCTTGCAGGCGATGTACGCCGCCTGTCCTGGAAATCCGGTCACGCCGCCTTGCGACGACGTGTTGACAATGGCGCCGCCTCCTTGCTTGAGCATTTGAATGATTTCATATCGCATGCAGTTCCATACGCCCTTCAAATCCACGGCGACCGTGCGGTCGAATTCCTCGTCGGTGATTTCGGCCATCGGTCTCTGCGGCGTCTGGATTCCGGCGTTGTTCAGAGCAACGTCGAGCCTGCCGCAATCCGCGACGATTCGGTCGATCATGCCCCGAACGGCCTCAGGATCCGAAACGTCGCAACGGACGGAGATCGCCTTGCATCCTTCCGCGACTAGACGCGAGGCCTGCTCCTTTGTCTCATTGACGTCCGCCATGACCGCGATCGCCCCAGCGCGGGCGAACGCCTCCACACAGGCGAGTC
>CAZAAM010000022.1:0-8432 GCA_964483055.1 uncultured Victivallales bacterium | reverse complement strand
GGGGCCGCTCCGCCTTATCCGCGACGCGGGGAGCCCGCCGCCGCTCCTGTAACCAATGCGACTTTTCCCTGAAAGCATTCCTTCATGACGTCGTTCCTTTCTTTAGAGAAGTTCTTAAGCAGCATTTTCGCAAAACCGTTTTTTCAGTCTCAGTGTCCGACCTGCCTCTGCTGTTCCGCATTATAACGGTCGCCGACGATCGGAATCGCCGCGACGGCGTTTTCAAGTTCGCGCCACTCTTCCGGAGAGAGAGAAAAATTGAGCGTCTGCAGGTTTTCCTCCAAGTGCGATATCTTCGTCGTTCCGGGAATCGGAACGGCGAACGGAGCCTTCCAAAGCAGCCAGGCAAGGGCGATTTGGGCTGAAGTCATGCCGCGCGTCCGCCCGAAATTCTGCAGGACGTTCACGATTCGCGTGTTGGCGCGGATCGCTTCCGGCGTGAAACGCGGAAGCGTCGCACGGTTGTCATGCTCCGGATCGAAGCGCGTCCATTCATTGATGCCGCCGCCGAGGAAGCCGCGGTTGATCGGACTGTAGGGGACGAAGCCGATGCCGAGTTCCCGACAGACGTCGAGAACGCCGTTGGTTTCCACATCGCGATGCATCAAATGCCATTCGCTCTGTATGGCGGTCAGAGGGCAGACCGCATGCGCCTTGCGAATCGTTTCGGCATTGACTTCGCACATGCCCCAGCGGAGAACCTTCCCTTCGCGCATCAGATCGGAAATCGTCGCGGCGACTTCTTCGGCAGGAACGCGCGGATCGAATCTGTGCTGATAAAACATCGGGAGCGCATCGAGGCGCAGGCGCTTCAGCGAACCTTCGCAATAGCGGCGGATCGTCGCAGGGCGACTGTCTTGACGTCCTGTCGCCTTCCCGTCGATCACTTCATGTCCGAACTTCGTCGTTACGCTGACGCGATCTTTGAAAGGAGCGAGCGCCTCTCCCGCGAGTTCCTCGTTGTCAAGCGGGCCGTAGATGATCGCCGTGTCGAACAGGGTTACGCCGCGTTCGACAGCCTCGCGGAGGAGGCGGACG
This sequence comes from uncultured Victivallales bacterium, assembly GCA_964483055.1. Classification (GTDB taxonomy): domain Bacteria; phylum Verrucomicrobiota; class Lentisphaeria; order Victivallales; family UBA1829; genus UBA1732. The sequence continues at coordinate 7,394 of CAZAAM010000022.1, read as the reverse complement.
CAATGCTTCCGATTCGGATGCGCGCCGCGATTGTACGTCATTCCCATTACGCCGAATCCGAGCGCGGAGACCCGGAATGCGGCCTTCCCGGATCCGAGGACGCGTTCCGGAAGAGCTCCCTCGGTTTTTCTGACCTGCCTCGCCGACGACGTTGTTGCGTCCGTGTCGGAAGACGCGCTTCGGAGAGGAAGCGGAAGTCCGATGGCGAGTCCGGCGAGAGCGGCGGATTTCAGAAAGTCGCGCCGATTCATGGATGTCCCTCCGTGTCCGGCATCGTTCGATTCGTTTCTTTTCATGGTCGTTCTCCTCGTTTCATGCTTCGGAAAACGTCGCTCAAGCGACGAGATTCATCAGACGCGCGGGATTTCTTCGGACGAGAAGATCAACGTCGCTTTGCGGCACGCCGGACTTCAAGAGCTCCTCAATGCAGAGCCGCATCCCGTCGATCGGATTCGGATTGCCAAGCTGTCCGAGATCCGTGGAAATGAAGGCGCGCTCCGGCACGATTCGGACGAAGTTCAGAAATTCTTCCGCGCTTTGGCGTTCGAATTGCGGATTGCCCGTTCCAGGACCCCAAAGGCGCGGCAGATAGCAGAGTTCGACGAACGCCCCAAGATCGACGACCCTCAGAATTTGGTCGCGCGTCATCTTCCAAATCAGTGAGTTCACATGCGTAACGACGAATTTTTTCACGCCGATCTCTTTCGCTTTTGCAGCCAGCGTCAGGCTTTCTTCCGGCGAGCTGTGTCCAGTCGCGAACACGATGTCCGCCTCCGCGCAGATCTCCATGACGCGCACGGCTTCGGGAAGAACTTTGCCGCGCGAATCCAAAACAGGAATTCCCGGACCGGGAAGTTTGTCGCAGACATGCTGCCAAGCCGCCGAAAGAGTCGGCATCCAAATGCAACGGCAGAGTCCTCCGGAAGTCTTGACGGCCTGTTCCGCCGCGGCGACGTTGATCCGATCTCCATGAACGCGGTTCATGCAGAGGCTGCCGAAAACTTCAAAATCCGGAACCGCCTTGCGAATCAGATACGCACGGTCATGACAGCTGAAGTCGTTCGACTTGTACATGATGCAACGATATCCGGCGGCCTTCGCCTGTTCCGCCAGCGTCAATTCGTCGATGCAGCGCGGGCGGGAGTCGGGAAGACAATGAATGTGGATGTCGCATACGCCTGCGAGCGGAGAAGCAGCGGATGCGTTCTTCGCCGATGCGCTTTTCCGTTGCGCGGAGGGGTCCGCGCCGTAGGCCTCTGCGGAGAGAAGCTTCGAAAGCAGAAACGCGCCCCCGATCCGTCCGGCGGTCTTGAAGAACTCTCTTCGTGAAAGTCCATTCTTTTCGTTCATGGCGCCTCCTTCTTGCAAATGCCTGGAGCATTCCGTCTGATTGCAATTTTAAACCTTACAGCAACTGTCAGTCAATGCCGAAGTTGCAAAAAAATGCAAAAAAAAGCGAAAAAGATGCGAAAAAGATGCGAAATGAGGGGGGCGAACATGCGAAATTGTTTGCGTCGATTGCATTTTTGGGAAAACGCGATAAATTAAAGTTACAGGAACATTAAGAGAAAGATCGTCAATCAATCGCAGGAGTCTTTTCCCATGTCGCCGAAGCCTTTTCCGCCTTTCCCATCCAATGATCGCGTTCCGAAGTATACAGTCAAGGAAGTCGCCGAGATGATGAAGCTTACGCCGTATACCGTACGCTATTATGAGAACGCGGGCTTGATTCCGTTCGTCGATCGGACGGAGGGGAATATCCGCATGTTTTCGGAATATTCCCTGAACTGGCTTCGCATGGCGCATTGTCTGCGTTCTACCGGATTGTCCATCGAAGGAATCAGACATTACATCGCCCTTTGCATGAAAGGCGATTCCACGATTCCGGAACGAGCTGAGATGATTTTCAAACAGGAGTCGATCCTGCGCGAACAGCTCGAATCGCTCCAGCAGCAGATGACCGTGCTCGGCTACAAGAAGAAATATTACCAGAAGCTGCTCAAGGACTACGCAGAAGGGAAAAGCGAGGCCGCCAATCCTGCGAATCTTTTGCTGCGTCCGCATAAGCAGGAGCCGGACATCCTGCCCGACGAGGCAAAGGAAGTCTGATTCGCTTCGGGCGGCGAATCCGCGCGCAAGGATTTTTGCTGAACGCCGCTGCGCGTTCTTGTTCAATTGCCATGGAGATGCGGAATCGCAGATGCTCCCGTTCTATTCTTCGTTGAAGTTGCGCTTCTGCTGGTAGTAGTTGCTGATGCTGAAGAATCCGCTCTTCTGCGCAGCGTTGCGCGGCGTCTCTCCCGCTCGAATCAGTCGTTCCGCGGCGGCGAGACGCAGGCGGTTGAGATACTGGCAGAAGGTCATTCCCGTCGTCTTGCGGAAGCGGATGTGAAAGGAACTGCGCCCGAGTCCGGTCAGCTGGACGGCGTCCTGAATCGTCACGCGCCCGGCGAACTGACTGTCGAGGAAAAAGAGGAGCTCCTCAATCTTCTTGTCCTCGTTTCGCTGCCGCTTCTGCGGACGGAATCGCGGCGAGTCAGGCAGATGGAAGGCCAGTTCGAGCAGAGTGGAAATCTTCGTCCTCATCCGAAGCGCGTTGCCGAAGGCGTTGCGATTCTGAAGCTCGAGAAGGGAATGCACGATTTTTCCGCATCGCTTTGCATATTCTTTGGAAAGGGCGAACAGAAACCCCTTCTGTTCGCAATGGTTGACAAGAAATTCCTGGAGTTCGCGCGCTTCGCGGTCGGCTTCCGTATCCGAAAAGAAGTAGTCGTCCGGTATCATCAGAACTTCAAGTTTGCATCCGCCGGGCTCCTGAGAGTAAAGGACGTGAGGCGTCCCGGGCGGAATCATGATGAAGTCGCCCGTTCGTACGGGAGAGCTCCAACGATCGACGAGCTGAACGGCGGAGCCTTCCTTGCAGAACACCCATTCGTATTCGTCATTGTGGCGGTGCATGGACAAATAACGCGGGTCGAACGTAAGACGGGAAATCATCACATCGAGCACATACGGCTTCTTTCTCAGAAACGCAGACCTGTTCGAGGAAGGCATGTTCTTCGTTCCTTCAATTCCGGGAGCAATTCATTCGGAATATAGCATTGCGACGGGAAAAATCAAATCCCGCTTGCATTCGCATGGCAAGATCCGTTCGAAAGCGAAGTTTTCAAGGAAGCGCCCATCGGGGTGCGCGGCATGCCTTGTCCGGAAAAAGAAGGATGACTTGAAAGGGCTCTGCTCCGTCGCAAAAAAATCGGCTTGATTTTCAACGGAAGAGCGCTTAATTATTGCTGATTTGCGAAGCGGAATTTCATGCGTCGTCTTGCATTTCCTCCTGTTCCGTTTCGACGTCCTGTCATGCTTTTTTGGGAAAAACGAAGGAGAATCAATGAATCGATGTAATATTTGCAAAAAGTTCATTGTATTACATTGCATATTCAATCGGACTTCAAGCCGAATCGATCTTTAGCATAAGAAACCCCGCAATCAAGGAGAAAATATGAATCGCATGGGAAAGATGATGTGCACGGGCGCATTGTACGCCGCGGCATCGGCGTTCGCCGCGGACTTTCATGAATGGGCGAAGACCCCTCCCATGGGCTGGAACAGCTGGGACTGCTTCGGAACGACTGTGACCGAGGACCAAGTCAAGGAGCAGGCGGACGCGCAGGCGGAGCTGCTGAAGCCTTACGGATGGACGCTCCTGACCGTCGACATCACGTGGTATCACGGCGGATCGAAAGGTCATGTCTATGAAAAAGGCGCGGAACTTACGATGGACGAATACGGACGTCTTACGCCCGCGCTGGAAAAGTTTCCCTCCGCCGCGGACGGCGCCGGCTTCAAGCCGCTTGCCGACTATGTGCACTCCAAGGGGCTGACCTTCGGCATTCACATCATGCGCGGCATCGCACGCCAGGCGGTGGAGCGCAATACGCCGATTTACGGAACGAATCTCCGCGCACGCGACATCGCGCTGACGGACAGCATTTGCGTCTGGAATCCGCACATGTACGGCGTCGACATGACCAAGCCGGGCGCGCAGGAATACTATGACAGTCTTTTCTCTTTGTACGCGTCCTGGGGCGTCGATTTCGTCAAGGTGGACGACATTTCACGTCCTTACGATGAGATTCAACGTCGCGAAATTGAAGCGATTCGCAAGGCGATCGATAAGACGGGGCGTCCAATCGTGCTTAGTCTTTCGCCTGGCGACACGCCTTTGGAACGAGGCGAGCATGTAATGCGATTCGCCAACATGTGGCGCGTTTCCGATGACTTCTGGGATCGCTGGGCGCCGTTGCACGGCATGTTCGGACGCCTTCACAAGTGGACGCCATACCGGATTGAAGGCGCCTGGCCGGATGCCGATATGCTTCCATTCGGCATCATAGAATTCAATCGTCCGACCAACTTCACTCCGGATGAGCAGCGAACCTGCATGACCCTTTGGTGCATCGCGCGTTCGCCGCTGATCCTTGGAGCGGACATGACGCGCCTGGATTCTGAAACGCTGAAGCTGTTGACCAACCGCGAAGCGCTCGCCGTCAACCAGGCCAGTTCCGGCAATCGGCAGATTTCTCGCGATTCCGACGACCGCATCGTTTGGGCGGCTGACGCTCCGGACGGCAAGAGCAAGTATGTCGCGCTCTTCAACGCCGGAACGCCCGGTCTGAAGGAATATGACTTGGAGAAGGCTGCATGCCGCAGCATGCTCGTCGGAAAAACCGGCGTCCGCGACGTCGAAATCAAGGCGGATCTCAAGGGAACCAGGCAGTTCGCGCTCGTCGTCACGGACGGGGGTGACAATTTCAACTACGACCATGCGGGCTGGATCGAACCGATCCTCCGCGGACCGGCCGGCGAACGAAATCTTTCCGAGCTCGAATGGAAGAACGTGCAGACCGGATTCGGCGCGACGCGCATTGGTCTGACTACCGACGGCAGGAAGATGAACGGCATCGGCACGCACGCTCCATCCGTCATTCTTTACGATCTTCCGGAGGGCTATGAGACGTTCGAGGCCCGAGGTCGCTTGATGGACGGCGCCGAAGAGCAAGGCGGAAGCATCGAGTTTCTCGTCCTGACCGACAACGCGTTTCAGACATGCATTCCGCCGGAGAGCGAGGTTTCCGTCTCCTTCGACGATCTTGGAATCAAGGGGCCGGTTCATGTCCGCGATCTTTGGGAAGGCAAGGATCTCGGCGTGTTCGAGAATTCCTTCTCCCGCGTTCTGAAGTGTCATGCGAGCGGGCTTTATCGCATTTCCCCTGTGGAAAAGTGAGAAGGTGCGCATAAGCGAACGGCTTCAGCCGCCTGTCCGTGCCGGATGGGCGGCTTTTTCTTGCCTGGCTGGAAAAAATGCGTTGCCGCGCATTCTTTTTCTGGAGATGCGATTGCTTTTTTTGCAATGACGAGGTAAATTAATGGAATTGGAATCGCCGCGCAGGCGACGTTTCCGGCATTTACGAAGCGAAGCGTTTCCGCCGCGGAGCGCGCGGCGCGATTTTGAGTTTGAAAGGAATGGAATCACGATGAAACGATCCCAAGTCAAGGTGTTGATCATTTCCGGCGTCGGACTGAACTGCGAAAAGGAAACGGCGGTCGCCTTCGAATCCTGCGGTGCAACGGCGGAGCAAGTGCATCTGAACGATCTCCTTGCCGGAAAGCATTCGCTGTGGGAATACCACATTCTCGCTCTGATCGGCGGCTTTTCCTTCGGAGATCATCTTGGTTCTGGAACCGTTTTCGCCAACAAGCTCAAGTTCAAGCTCTCCGAAGACCTTCGCAAGTTTGTCGCCGACGGAAGACTCGTCATCGGCATTTGCAACGGATTCCAGACTCTGACGCGCCTCGGACTCGCGCCTGCGCTCGATGGGAAGTATCTGACGCAGCAGGCGGCGCTGACCAACAATGACAGCGGCGTTTTCCGCGACGACTGGGTTACGCTTCGCGCCAACGAGAAGTCCCCCTGCGTCTTTACGCGAGGCATGCACATTCTGCGTCTTCCCATTCGTCATGGCGAAGGCAAGTTTGTCGCCGAGCCGGAAGTCATTGACCGACTGGAGAAGGAGAATCTCGTCGCTTTGCGCTATTGCGCTCCGGACGGAGCTGCGCTGAATGGCAAGTTCCCGGAGAATCCGAACGGTTCGATTCACGACATCGCCGGCATCTGCGATCCTTCCGGGCGCATTTTCGGACTCATGCCGCATCCGGAGGCGTTCCTTTCTCCGTACAACGCTCCGGATTGGCAGACCAAGAAGCTCGAAGGCTCTCTTCCGCCGTGGGGCGAAGGGCGCGCCATCTTTGAAAACGGCGTCGATTTCGCCGTCAACTGCCTCTGACGCATTCCCGATCCTTGCCGCGTCCGATCCTTTCGCGGATTGCATCTTGTCCGCGGCGTGCGGCGTTCGTGCAGAATACTGGAACAAATTCCGGCGCAAGACCGAATGAAAGGTCGCTCGCCGGATTTTTTTTGAGTCTGCGCGCGCATCGCGAGGGGACGCCTCATTGTCCGGCGTCATGCCGCCTTCCGCGCGAAAGCCAATCGCATGGAGGCGCGGCGGTCTCAATTGATGATGGACTTGAGATCGGGAACGAGTTTCATCACTAGATTTCGTGACGTTTCCAAGGCTTCGTCGGAGTTGTCGGAGGCGAGCGCAGCCTTCGCGATCTCTTCGGCTTGCGTCATGCGGATGCGGCGCACCACGCGGCGGACCGGTGCGATGGCGACGGGCGCCATGCTGATTTCATGCACTCCGAGACCGAGCAGGATGGGGGTGAACTTCGGATCTCCGGCGATTTCTCCGCAGACGCAGACGTAGATGTGATTGCGATTCGCGGCGAGGACGGTTTCCTGAATCAGTCGCATTACGGCAGGATTGCATGGCTTGTAGAGATAGGCCACCTTTTCGTTCTTGCGGTCGACGGCGAGCGTGTACTGGACAAGATCGTTCGTGCCGATGCTGAAGAAGTCGATTTTCCCGGCAAGACGGTCGGCGAGAATCGCGGCGGAAGGGATTTCGATCATGACGCCGACTTTGACATCAGGATTGAAAGGCGTTCCTTCGCGCTTGAGTTCAAGCTTCGCCTGTTCCAGCGCGCCAAGAAGTCCGTCGACCTCCTCCACGCAGCAGATCATGGGAAACATGATGCGGACATCGCCAAACGCGCTGGCGCGGAGCAGGGCGCGCAGCTGCGTGGAAAGGAGCTCCGGCTTTTCCTGGTAGAGGCGGATTGCGCGGAGTCCGAGGAATGGGTTCGGCTCGTGATAAGTGGAGATGGCCGCTTCGAGCTTGTCTCCGCCGATATCGAGCGTGCGAATCGTAAGGGCGCGCCCTTTGAGCGCTTTCGCCAAATCACGGTAGACGACGAACTGGGTTTCTTCGTCTGGC
>CAZAAM010000021.1:0-17174 GCA_964483055.1 uncultured Victivallales bacterium | reverse complement strand
CTCCCGCATCGACGAGTTCTCCGCGCTGATGGAGGATTACGGCATCGTGGAAATCTCGCGCGCCGGACGGACGGCGATCCGCATCGACTGACGTCCGCTGGAAGAGGCGCGCCATGAAATGCCGTCTCCGCTTCGACGAAGGCACTCTTCTCGTCGACGGCGATTCGGACGCGACTGAGGTTTTGCGCAATGCGCTGACCTTCGACGACCGTATCGGCCTTTGGCGCGCGTTCGCATTCCGCTATGCAGGAATTGTGCGCGTCCTTTACGCCTTTCATGCAGAGATCGAGGACGCGGCGCGAAATTATCGCATTCTGGATTGCAAACTTCATTCTCCGCTTCGTCCGATGGCGCACCAGCTGGCTGCCTTGGATGCGTGGAAGCGCGCGAAATGCCGCGGCTGCGTCGTCATGCCCCCCGGAAGCGGAAAGACATTCTTCGCATTTCTTGCGATGCGGACCGTGCAGCGTTCGACCATCGTGATCGTGCCGACGATCGATCTCATGCATCAGTGGGCGACCTTGCTGGAAGATGCATTCCAATGCCAGGTCGGCATGCTCGGAGGCGGAAGCAACGACGTCCGCGACATTACAGTCAGCACCTATGATTCGGCCGTCATTCATATGAATCGCATTGGCGACCGTTTCGGCCTTGCCGTTTTCGACGAATGTCATCATCTGCCCGGTCCTGTCAACCGGACCTGCGCCTCCATGTGCATTGCGCCCTATCGTCTTGGCTTGAGCGCGACGCTGGAGCTTCCGCCGGAATCCGCGGACGTTCTCCGGGACATGGTCGGCCCGACGGTCTATGACGCGGACATGCGCGAGCTCGAAGAGGCGCGCGTTCTGGCGCCGTACAAGACGATTCGTCTGCGTCTGGCATTGGGCGAGCGGGAGGCGGAAGAATACCGCGAAGCGCGCGAAAAGTATGTTTCATTCATTCGCGCGAACCGGATCGACTTCCAAAGCGAACGCGGCTGGAGCGACTTTCTGATCGCTTGCGTGCGGCGTCCGGACGGACGAGACGCGTTTCAGGCGTATCTGCGGCAACGGGCGATCGCGCGTTGCGGCGAGGCGAAAATGACGGCTCTTTGGCGAATCATCCGCGAAAATCCGACGGCGCGCATTCTGATTTTCACCGCGGACAACGACGCCGCCTACAAGATCGGCGAGGCATTCTGTCTTCCCGTGCTGACGCACAAGACGAAGGCGGCCGAACGCAAGGACTTTCTAGCGCGATTCCGCTCCGGCGAATATCCGGTTCTCGTAACGAGCAAGGTTTTGAACGAAGGCGTCGACGTGCCCGAGGCAAGCATCGGAATCGTCGTGTCCGGAAGCGGATGCACGCGGGAGCACGTGCAGCGTCTAGGACGCATTTTGCGGCGCAAGGAGGGCAAAGAGGCGATTTTGTACGAGCTGGTCAGCGAAGGAACGAGCGAAATCGGCGTGAGCGACCGTCGTCGCCGCCATCAGGCTTACGAACGGAGGAGACGCTGACATGCTGACGAAAGAGCTCGTTCGCGTTCGATGCATCGGAGACGCCGTAAAGCCGCAGTTCATCCGGACGGACGATCCGGAGATCCTGCGCATGTCCGAAGATCTTCTGCGTCTTTACTGCGATGGAGTCGGAAGCACGGCGGAATCGCTGGAGGAAATGGCGGAAGCGTGTCTTGCGTCCTGTCGCGACCGCAAGCTTGCGCGCGGCCTGCACAAGATCGTCCGGGATCGGGCGACGTTTCTGCCAAGCGAGGAATGCGACTTTCCTGAGGAGCGGACGAAGCTCTTCCTGCATTGTGCGGAGATCCTGCGCGATGGCGATCTGCCGGAGAGGCCGGAGGACGCGCGCGCCTTTCTTTTCCGAGGAATGGAGGATTCCCCGCTTGTTCGGGAAATCTACGGCGATCTTCCGGAACGCGAACGCATGCGCGGCATGAAGAAGACGTTTTTGCATGAAATTCCGGAACGGTATAACATGGGGCTGGCGCAGTCGCTTCTTCTGTTCGCATCGGAGCTGACGGCCGTCATCCCCGCGAAAGAGGATCCGGCGGAGCTGCGGCGCCTGTTCCGTTGGCTGCGATTTTTCCGTCTGATGTTTCGGGGAAGGATGGACGGCGGATGCATGCGCCTGACGATCGACGGACCCGCAAGCGTGCTGGAGAACAGCGTCAAGTATGGGTTCCAGTTCGCTTCGTTCTTTCCTGCCCTGTGCCTGCTGAAGGAATGGAAGATTTCCTGTCGCGTGAACTGGAACGGAAAGATGCGCCGCTTTTCCCTTGATCAGACAAGCGGCTTGAAAAGCCATTATTCGAACTATGGCGCGTATCGTCCGGAGGAGTTCTCCATGTTCCTGGATTTATTCCGCAAGATGCGGCCGGACTGGATTGCGGACGACGCGCCGAACTGGATTCGCGCAGGAGGACAGGATTTGATCTTTCCTGATTTTTCGTTTCAGAATGCGGACGGACGCCATGCGTCGCTGGAATTGTTTCACCGCTGGCACGCGAGCGCCGCGGAAGAGCGTCTTGCATGGTGCGAAGCACATCCGGAACAGCCTCTTCTGATCGGCTTCGATCGTTCGCTCCTGAAGAAGGACGGCGCGTTCAAGGCGCGCGTCGAGAACAGTGAATTCTTTCGGACGCGCGGATTTCTGTTTCGCGACTTTCCCGGCGTCGAAGCCGTGTCGAAACTGCTGGACGGACTGCCCGATGTGAAAGCATCGCACGCAAAAAACAGGAAGACCTGATTTTTCCCGGAAAGCGGGCGCGAACGGTTGCAAAGGGGGACATTTTGCGATATATTTCCGTACATTCGGAAACGAAGGACATTCAGACGAAGCATGCCGCGGACGACGTTTCATTGCCATTGGATTTCTTTTTTTGTCGCTTTTGCGGCCGGATTCCTTGCGCTTCCGCTTTCGGGACAGGATACGACGCGCATTCGGTATCTCCCGTGTTCGTTCACGGACGGAAGCGATTCTCCCTACTTTCGGACGCGCGCGTTGGCCTTTCGGCTTTTGCGGGAGGCGAAACAGCTGTTTCCGAGTCAGTCGGGCGCGATGGAGACCTTGCTGGAAATCGCGCGACCTGGTCAGGAGGCGGAGTTTTCCGTTGAGACGAGGCGCGCGCGAAAGACGCTCGTCATTCGTCTGCCGGCGGACGATGACATCCCGTTGGAACGCAACATGCCGCTTCTGCGCGCCATGGCGGCCCGCATCGTGCTTGCACGCATGGGGATTTCTCCCGATCGCGCGCCGGAGCTGCTGAATCATTGGGTCATCCGCGCTTTGATCCGCTCGACGATCCGCAACGCGGAGCAAAGCCATCTTCCGATCGCGAAGGAGTTCCCGGCGGCCTATGCGTTTGCGTCCCACGGAATCTGTCCTTCCGTGCGCGCGACGACGCGTTTGAACGCATGGGATCAGGGCGCGACGGCGGCATTGAACGACGAATACGCGGAACTTCTGCTTTATGCGGTTCTCCGGAATTCCAGAAAGGGAGAGGAACGCATTCTTCTGATTCTGCGGGATGCGCTTTCGCCGGCTTTGGAATCGCCGCCGTTGGAGAGCACGCTTGGCTTCGCTTCGGAGGAAGAATGCGACGCATGGTTTCGCCGAAGCGTGGAATCGACTCTTTTGAACAGCTTTTCGCCCGCCGCGCCGGAGCTTTTGGAAAAACGCTATAGCGTTGCGCGCGTCTGGACGGGCAAGAATGCGGACGAACAAGAGACGACGCTGACGATTCCCGATTTTGCGAGGACGGCCGAGGAAGATCAGGATGCCGCTCCGCCGAGGGAAGCGATCCAAAGCGTTCTCGAGCGCTTGAACGAACTCACGCGCATTGCGTCGCCTCCGCTCGTCGGTCCATTGACAACGTTGCGATCGCTCGTGGCGCGCTGCAGAGAAGGCTCTTCCAACGCGCCGACGCGAGACGAACTGCAGAATGCGGAACTGCACGTATTCGACGCATTGAACGCCGATCAGGCATTGCGCGGCAGACTTGGCATTTGCGAAATTCGGACTCTTCCGCCGGGCGTCCGCTTCCCGTATTCGTTGAAAGAGCTCGACTGGGACAAGGAGCGGAACTCGCCGGAAAGCGAGGCGTTGCGCGCGTTGCTGGACCGCTGGGACGAGTTTCGTTGAAATCGAACTGACAGGATGTAGGACGACATGTTGCAAAAGGAATTTCGAAAAGACGATCTGAGACGCATTCTGATTTGGTCGCTTCTGTGCGTCGTCGCCCTGATTCTGATCGTTTCGGGCTTCTTCTCGTTTCAACATGCGCTGCTTCGTTTTTCCATGGACTTCTACTATCCTTTCCTGAAGGGAGCGCATGATGCGGAGAACTACGCCGCCAAAAAGATATTGATGACGAAATCGCGCGCGGAGCTCGCCGATGCGGTCGAACGCCTTCAAAAGGAGAATGGGCGCCTTGCCGTTCTGGCGGCGCGGACGACGGAACTGGAAGCCGAGACGGCCGAGCAGCGCGCTCTCCTCGGCATGCGCGCGCCGGAAGCCTTCACGCCCGTCTTCGCCGAAGTCCTGCTTCGCGATCCTGCGAACTGGTCGTTTCGTTTTACGATCGACCGGGGAGCGGACGACGGAATTGCACCCGGCGATATCGTGACGACCTATTACAGTCCTGATCGCAATGCGGAGCCGACCATTGCAGTCGTGGGGCGCATTGCAAAGACGTCGCGGCGGTCGGCGATTGTCATGACGATTCTTGACCCGGAATGTTCGCTGAGCGTTCGCATGGCGGAATCGGGAATGCATGGGACGCTTTCCGGAATCGGAGATCGCAAGGCGGCCCGCATCTTTCGGCTTCCGACGGACGGACTGTATGCGATCGGCGAGATGGTTCTGACAAGCGGATTTTCACCTCGGACGCCGCGCGGATTCTGCGTCGGCTATCTGAACCCCGCGTCGTCGGGCGACTCGCAGGCGGCGAAGATCAGCGACAACGGCCAGTATGCGGAAGCGACGATGCGTCCTGCCGCGCCGCTGGATCGGCTTCATGCAGTGATGGTTCTTTCTCGGAGGCCGCCGCAATGAATCGGTTTGCGTTCGTCGCGGTCGGCTCGATCGCATGCGTGACTGTCGAATCTTTTTTGCGTGAAATCGGGCTTGCATCGCCTCTTTTTGCCTTTTACGTGTTTGCGGTCGCCTACGCCGTTTCCCGCGGCTGGGCGATCTTTTCCGGATGCCTGTTCGGCGCATCGCTTGACTTCCTGTTCGGGCATGCATTCCCCTTTTCCGCGATTCTGTTTCCGCTGCTGGCGTTTCCGGGCGAATGGTTCCGCATCCGCCACATGGATTCTTTGCTGGTGCAGTCTCTGCCGGGGCTTCTGATTCCTGTTTATGCGGTTCTTCCGCGCTTGCACCTCTTCTTTTCCTCGTTGGAAAACTTTTCCGTCCTGATTCTTTCCTGTGCGTCAGGAATTGTTCTTCTTCCTTTGATTGTATTTGCGACGGAACGGCTTGCGATCTGGTTTCGGCTTGACGCGAAAGCGGAAGGAGCGTCCGAATGAGTCTTGAGAATTTGAATCCGGAGACGCCTGTCGTCCGCATCTGCATTCTTGCTCTCATCGCGTTCCTTCTGTGTTCGATTCTGGCGATTCGCATCTGGGACATGCAGATACGTCGCGGAGACTTCTATGACACGCTCTCCGAAAAACAGAGCAATCGGACGATTCGCATGCCGGCCCTGCGCGGGGAGATTCTCGACCGGGAAGGAAACGTGCTTGCCGGCAACCGCGTCTCCTATGACGTGCTGTTTCATCCGTCGGAGATGCTTTTGGAGCGCTCAAAGGATCTTTCGCAGTTCATTTTCGACAATGCGGAACGAGCGGGAGCGGAAATCGGACGCGCCAATCCATTGACGAAGGAAGACATCCGACGTCATCTGAACATGCGTCCCGGTCTTTCCATCACGGTGTTCAAGGACCTTTCGCCGGAGGAGCTCGGACGACTGACTGAAATGCACCCGCCCATTCGGGGACTTGAAATCTCCGCCCAGCCGGTGCGCGACTATCCCTATGGTTCGTTCGCCGCGCACATGCTCGGCTACGTCGCGCGCGACGACCGAAGCCTGGCGCCGGATCGGGCGTCATACTACTACTACCTTTCCGATTTGAGCGGTCGCAGCGGACTGGAGCGTTTGCTGGACGACAAGCTGCGGGGACGCCCCGGAAGACAGACGGTCGTAGTGAACAGCAACGGATTTATTACGGAGTTTCAGAACAAGGAGGAATGGATCGAACCGGAAAACGGATTCGATGTGCAGTTGACGCTCGATTTGAATGTGCAGAGTCTTGCGGAAGAGGCTCTGAAGCGCAAGCGCGGGGCGATCGTCGTTTTGGATGCGAACACAGGCGCGATCCTTGCGATGGCGTCGTCGCCGGCCTACGATCCGGCGGCGTTCGTCCCCTCCATTTCCGTCGCAGATTATCGCGCGCTTCAGAACGATCCGAATCATCCGTTCCTCAACCGCGCGACTTCCAGCTACATGCCCGGTTCGATCATCAAGCCGCTTGTCGCGCTGGCGGCTTTGGAGGCGGGAGTTGATCCCGAGGAGACGATCGACTGCAAAGGCTTGTCTCCGCATGGATACGGACGAGGCATTCACTGCACGAGCCGCTGGGGGCACGGTCCGTTGAACATGTACGACGCCCTGAAGCGTTCCTGCAATGTGTATTTCGTGGAGCGCGGCATGGAAGTGGGCGTCGACCGATTAAGCGCGCTGTTTCAGTCGGCGGGCATCGGTTCAAAAACGGGCGTCGAGCTCTCCGAAAACTCCGGATATCTGCCGAAGGACGGTCCTCGGTGGAATCAGAACGAAACCGCTTACATCAGCATCGGGCAGGGCAAGGTGCTTGTTACGCCGCTTCAGGCGGCGAGCTGGTTCGCCGCGATTGCGAACGGCGGCACGCTTTGGAAGCCGTATCTTGTGGACCACGTCTTTGATCCCGTTCCCAAGACGGGGCGTCGTCTGAGCGTCTACGACGCCAAGCCGAAAAAGCTCGGAGTCTTGGCTGCGTCTTCGGAAAACATTGCGAAGATCCGCGAAGGTCTGTTTCGCGTCGTCAACGATCCCAAGGGGACCGGACGGCGCGCGCAAAACGGCGGCGCGATCATCTGCGGCAAGACAGGAACCGCGGATGTTTCCACTCCGTCCGGCCCCAGAAAGAACACATGGTTCTGCGGGTATGCCGAGCATCCGGAAACGAAGGCATTGTACGGCTTTGCGATTCTGATCGAAAACGGAAGCTCCGGCGGCGGAACGTGCGCGCCGATCGCCGCACGGATCTTTGAACAGTGGTTCGGTCCGATCCTGAAAAGAAACGCCTTGAATGCCGCCGAGCCTGTCTCGGCGACTTCCGAACCGGAGGATTGAAACGTTTTCGACTTGCGCGCCCGACGGCGCTCCTTTCCCCCCTCGTCTTGCATTTTTCGCGTGCGAATCGTTGAAAAAAACGGGGAACGGCGCTATAGTATGGGTTGTCCGACATGAAGGCGGAGAAGCCGATATGAAGGATCCAGTCATCGAACGCGTCATTCCGACGTCCAAGGATGCGGGATTCTCTCCCAAACCAAGGCGAAAGATGCGCAAGGATTTTCGTGCGTCGTTTCCGCCGCACGGGCGGTTCGTCCGCATCCTTCGTTCACCGTTCTTCTCCGCTTCCGAACAGGATGCGGATTTTTTTTGTTTTGGGAGCGAAGGACAATGACCGAAAAGAATACCAGAATCGCGCTTGTCGGAATCATCGTGGAGGACATGGCGGCGACCGAGGCGATCAACAACATTCTGCACGCTTATGCGGATGCCGTCGTCGGGCGGATGGGCATCCCGTACCGGAAGCGAGGCGTCGCCATCATCAGCCTGGTTCTGGATGCGCCGGAACCTGAGATCGGCGCGCTCTGCGGAAAGCTTGGCATGCTGTCGGGCGTTTCCATCAAGACCGTTTATTCCAAGAAATAATCAAGATATGCAAACATAAGTTCCGGTCTTGCGCCGGAAGACAAGGAGTGGCGTCATGTACGATCCGAAATCAAGCAAGGCGGAGGATTTCATCGACGACGGCGAAATCCGCGAAAGCATGCAATATGCCGAGGAGAACAAGAGCAATCGCGAACTGATCGAAAAGATTCTCGCCAAGGCGGAGGAATGCAAGGGCCTGCCGCATCGCGAGGCAATGGTCCTGCTGGCCTGCGATCTCCCGGACGAGAATGAAAAGATCTATGATCTGGCGAATCGCATCAAGCAGCGCTTTTACGGGAACCGGATCGTGATGTTCGCGCCGCTGTATCTTTCCAATTACTGCGTCAACGGATGCGTCTACTGCCCTTACCATATGAAAAACAAGCACATCCCGCGGAAGAAACTCACGCAGGATGAGATTCGAAGGGAAGTGATTGCGCTTCAGGACATGGGACACAAGCGTCTCGCCATTGAAGCGGGCGAGGATCCTCGCATGAATCCCATCGAGTACATTCTGGAAAGCATCAAAACCATCTACGGCGTCAAGCACAGGAACGGATCGATCCGCCGCGTGAACGTCAACATCGCGGCGACGACCGTGGAGAACTACGCCAAGCTGAAGGAGGCCGGAATCGGTACGTACATTCTTTTTCAGGAAACCTACAACAAGGAGTTGTACGAGCGGCTTCATCCGACCGGCCCGAAGCACGACTACGCATGGCATACGGAGGCCATGGACCGCGCCATGGACGGCGGAATCGACGACGTCGGATGCGGCGTCCTCTTCGGCCTCTGTCCATATCTTTATGACTTCTGCGGCGTTCTGATGCATGCCGAGCATTTGGAGGCGGCGAAGGGAGTCGGTCCGCATACCATCAGCGTGCCGCGCATCCGCCGCGGCGACGACATCGATCCCGCATCATTTGAAAACGCCATTGACGACGACCGTTTCGCCAAGATCGTCGCCTGTCTGCGGATCGCCGTTCCGTACACCGGGCTCATCATCTCCACGCGGGAATCGCAGGCGGCGCGCGAACGCGTGCTCCATCTTGGCGTCTCCCAAATCAGCGGCGGCTCCCGGACAAGCGTCGGCGGATATGTGGAAGAGGAGCGTCCGGAGGATACGGTGCAGTTCGACATCAGCGACCGCCGGACTCTGGATGAAGTTCTGAACTGGCTGATGAAGCTTGGATACGTGCCCAGCTTCTGTACGGCATGCTACCGGGAAGGCAGAACCGGAGACCGCTTCATGCAGCTCGTCAAAAGCGGCCAGATTGCGAACTGCTGTCATCCGAACGCCCTGATGACGCTGGAAGAGTATCTCGACGACTATGCGTCCCCCGAAACGCGTGCGGTCGGACGCGAACTCATAGCAAAAGAATTGGAAAAGATCCCGAATGAGCGCGTTCGCGAAACTGCACAGCGTCACATCTCGGAAATCGATGGCGGACAGCGCGATTTTCGCTTCTGAGGACGGTGGTCCTTCCTTCACGCTTGAACTGCGCTCCGGCTCCGTTGTCTGCCGCGTGCGGCATTCCCGCCGCGCACGGCGCATTTCGCTCCGCATTGCAGGGCGGAACGCCGAACCCGAGCTGATCGTTCCGGAAGGAGCATCGCTGGAGGAGGCGATCGCATTCGCCCGGAGTCAGTCGCGCTGGCTGGAAAATGCTCTTTCGCGCATGCGCGCCGTTCAACCGGCCGCACGTGCGCCGGTCTTCCGCTATCCTTCGAGCTACGACATCCCGCTGCTTGGCGGTCGCGTTCCCGTGCGGATGATCTGGCGTAATACAGCGTCGATCCGCGTGCAATGGAACGAGCGGGACCATGCTGTCGAGCTGAGCGGACGGACGACTGATCGCCCCGCAACGGCGGCCGCGCTCGGACGTTTTTTCATTGCCCTTGCGGAACGGCTTCTTCCTCCGCTCGTTTTTCAACATGCGGAGCGGCTCGGAGTGACGGTGCGGCGCGTCACGATTCGCATGCAACGCCGCCGCTGGGGCAGCTGTACGGCGGACGGAAGCGTTTCTTTGAATGCGGCGCTTCTGTTTTTTCCGCAGGAACTGGCCGAATACGTGATTCTGCACGAGCTGTGCCATCGACTGCATTTGGATCATTCCGCACGCTTTTGGCGCGCCGTCGAACGCGTTTGTCCGGACTGGCGGAAACGCAAGGAGGCGATCGATCGACTTGCGCCGTCTTTGCCGTCCTTCCATGTCTGAAGCGCATTGCGTTCGAGAAAAGCTGCCGAGAACGAAATTTCGAATGCTGCCTTGACTTGGAGCGGCTCTAAGCGTTAGATTCCGTTCTGCAGACTCGGTTTTTCCCTGTTCGCGCGGCATTCCGCCTTGCTTTTTCCGCAGGCGGAGGCATAGTATGAACGAAGCATGGATTTTCAATCGGAACGCAGGAAGGCGGACGAACATGAGCAAGGATCGAATTCTTTACCTGGAATGTGCGACGGGAATCAGCGGAGACATGGTGGTCGCGGCTCTTTTGGACCTCGGCGCGGATCGCACGAAGCTGGAACGCGCCTTGGCGAGCCTCCGCATCGACGGATGGCGCATCGACATTCGCGAGGCGTGCAGCTGCGGCATGCGCGCGACGGACTTTGATGTGATTCTTGAAGACGGCGACGGCCATTCTCACGAGCATTCGCACGAGCATTCTCACGAGCATTCGCATGGCCATTCTCACGAGCATGTTCACCGAAATCTTGCGGATGTCTGCGCCATTATCGATTCCGGCAATCTGACAGACCGAGTCAAGGAGCTCGCGAAAAAGATCTTCGGCATCGTTGCGGAAGCGGAGGCGAAAGCCCATGGACTTCCGATCGAACAGGTTCATTTTCATGAAGTCGGCGCCCTCGACTCCATTCTAGACATCGTCGGCGCCGCAGTTTGTTTCGACGATCTTGAAATCGAACGAGTCGTCGTCGAATCCATCGCGGAGGGAAGCGGAACGGTCTCCTGCGCCCATGGAACTCTCCCTGTCCCCGTTCCCGCCGTAGCGAACATCGCCGCCGCGCATGGATTGACATTGAAGAACACAGGACTTCGCGGGGAGCTGGCGACTCCGACCGGCGCGGCGATCGCAGCCGCGATTCGGACGGATTCCGCACGGCCTGCGGCGTATCGGATTCTCCGGACGGGATGCGGGGCGGGGAAGCGCGAAATCGGAACGCCGAACATCTTGCGCGCAATGATTTTGGAGGAGATTTCCGAAATGCCGGCTTCCCAAGGCGCGGACGGAAGCGTCGTCGTCCTTGAGACGAACGTGGACGACTGCTCCGGTGAAATTCTGGCTTATGCTATGGAGCGTTTGTTCGAGGCGGGCGCGCGCGATGTGCATTACATGCCCTGCTGCATGAAGAAGAGCCGTCCCGGCTGGCTGATCCGCGTCGTCGCGGATGCGGAAAAGGTTCATGAAATGGAGCGGATCCTGTTTATGGAAACGACGACGATCGGCGTGCGGCGTTCGACTTGGGCGCGGACGACGCTCGCACGGGAGTCGGTGATGACGAATCTCCCTTTCGGGACGGTCGAAATCAAGCGATGCCGCTTCGGGGAGGAGGTCTTTTCCTATCCGGAATACGAAAGCGTGAAAGAGACGGCGAAAAAGGCAGGGCTTCCTTTCAAAAAGGTTTTCTCCATGGCTCAGGCCGCCGCGGAGGACGCGGAATGACCGTCTCCACCGTCATTCTTGCCGACGGCGAGTTCCCGCGCGCGGAACGACTGCTGCGCATTTTGCGAACAGCCGACCGCGTCGTTTGCTGCGACGGCGCGGCGGAGGCTCTGCTGGCGTTCGGGCGGGCGCCGGATCGCGTCGTCGGCGACATGGACAGTCTTTCCGCAGCCTGCCGTGCGCGCCTTGCGGATCGTATCGTCGTCGATACGGAGCAGGAGACGAATGATCTGGCGAAGGCGTTCCGTCTGTGTCGCAGAATGGGATGGGCGGAATCGATCGCGATTCTCGGCGCGACAGGAAAGCGTGAGGATCATACGCTTGGCAATCTCTCCTGTCTGGTCGAATTTTCAGAAGAATCTCCATCGATTCAGATTCTTTCCGAACGAATGCGCTTTTTCTGCGTGCGCAATGGAGAGGTCGTGCAGGTCCGTCCCGGAGAACAAGTTTCGCTGTTCAGCTTCGATCCTGCGCAACGCATCACGTCCGAAGGTCTGAAATGGCCGCTCCGGAATCTCTCTCTCCCGCTTTGGCGAAGCGGAACGCTCAACGAGGCGACGGGCGACCGATTCTCCTTGCGCTTTTCCGGCAGGACGCCGATTCTCATCGGAATTTTGGAGGATTGATCGCACGGGAACGACATTTTGAACGCCGTGATCAACGCAGTCGCATCGGCGTTCGGCCGCGCGGCGCTTTTTGCCGAACCGAAGCCGGCAAAGCGGCAGGAAGAGCGGAGGCGCGAAATCGGCATTGCCGGCCGGATGCCGTCCATGCCGAACCGGAAAGGAGTCTTTTTCATCATGCTTCAATGCGTCATCTTCGATTTCGACGGGACGGTCGGCGATACGCTGCCCATTTGTATCGAGGGGTTTCGACGAACCCTGGAGACGGTCGCCGAACGTCCTTTTTCCGATGAGGAGATCATCGCCGCGTTTGGACCGAGCGAGGAGGGAAGCTTCATGCGGCTTCTGCCGGATCGTTTTGAAGAGGGGCTGGCCGCATATCTGAAGCATTATCGGGAATTGCATGAATCGCGCCCCGAACCGTTTCCCGGCGTTCGCGAGGTCCTGTCGCTCCTTCGGAAGAGCGGAGTCCGTACGGCCCTTGTGACGGGCAAGGGCGCTGGAAGCTGTCGCATCTCTTTGGAACGCTTCGGAATGCTTGATGCGTTCGATCTCGTTCGCACCGGGCGAAAGGAAGGCCCGAACAAGCCCGAGGACATTCGCTTGGTCTTGGAGGCATTCGGACTTGCGGGGACGGACGCCTTTTACGTCGGAGATCAGCCTTCCGACATCGTCGCGGCCCGAACGGCAGGCGTGATCCCGCTTGCGGCCGCCTGGGCGGATTCAGCGAATCCCGATGCATTGCGCAAGGAGAAGCCGGCGGCGCTGTTCCGCACGGTCACGGACTTGCGTGCGTTTCTGGAACAGGAGCTGGAGCATCGCTTCGCTGCGATTTCCGGCGCGCGCGCGTTTTTTTCCTGAATTTGAATTTGCAATCCGTACATTCGCGGGGCATATTACGAAACAGTGAAATACGAATCTCGATTTTCTAACCGACAGGAGCATGGGGATCATGAGTGCATCGGAAGGCGAAAACAAGGAATTGAAGGCGGGCGCGGAGAACGCCTCCGGAGTCGCGGGAATAGCGAAAAGCGCGAATTCCGTCGTTGGCGGCGCGCCGCGGAAAAAACGCGTCGCCGGCTTTCTGTCGATCCTGCTCGGCTTCGCGATCGGTCTTGCCATCGTGATTCCGATCATTCTTTCCAGTCCGTCCACGTCATTGCGGATCGGGCGGATGCATCAGGCGGCCGCAGAGCGCGCCGGCGCGTCTGCGGATGCTTCGACGAAGTACGCGAAGGCCGCGTACTGGTATCGCAAGGCTGCGGAAAAGGGAAATGCGGAGGCGCAGATCGCCCTTGCCGAATTGCATGCGTTCGGGCTCGGCGTGGAACAGAACTGGAAGGAGTCTGCCGAATGGCTGACTCGTGCGGCGGAACAGGGCGACGGCGTCGCGCAGATCCGCATCGGCGATATGCATGCCAAAGGACTTGGCGTGCAGAAGAATGCAGTCGAAGCCATGAAGTGGTACGCGGCGGCGGCGGATCGCGGAACGCCCGGCGCGGCGCGTCACCTTGCAGATCTTCTCTTCTTTGGTCAAGAAATCGAACGCAACCTTCCTGAAGCGGCGAATTGGTATGCAGTCGCAGCCAACGAGTCCGATCCGGTCGCCTGTCTGCGTCTTGCATGGATGCATTGCGCCGGAGCCGGCGTAGAGAAATCCTTTCCCGATGCGCTTGCATGGCTGGAGCGCGCTTCGAATCTGAACGATCCAGGGGCGAAGTTCATGCTTGCCGAGCTGTTCGAAAAGGGCGAAATCGTTCCGAAAAGCAAGGAAGATGCGGAGGCATTGTACAGAGAGGCGTATCGTCTTGCTTCCGCGCATCCGAATCAGAACGATCCGCGCATTCAAGGGCTGCTCGGCATGGCATTGTGCGATGGCAAGGGCGTGAAACAGGACAAGACCAAGGCTGCTGAACTGTTGCAAGCGGCCGCGGAACAGGGAGATCCTGCCGCGCAATGCCGTTTGGCTCGCATGTATGAGGTCGGCGACGTCGTCGAAGAAGACAAGAGTCGCGCACAGGAGCTGTACCGAAGCGCCGCCGCCGCACTCGATGCGGAGGCGATGCGGAACTTGGCGCGAATCGCCGAGGAAGAGGGCGCGATGGATGCCGCCATGACGTGGCGTCTCCGAGCTGCGGAAGCGGGCGACACGGAATCGCAGTTTCTGCTGGGCGAGCGCTTCCGGGCGGGCATGGTCGTCCGCGCGGATGCCGCGGACAAAGGTTCGGATGAATCGCTTCTGTTCCGCAGCGAAGGCGGCGCTCCGGAGTATGAGGAAGCTGCGAAACTGCTTCTTGCGGCGGCTGAAAAGAACCATCATGGCGCACAGCTCGCTGCAGCGGAGCTTTATCTTTCTGGTCAAGGCGTCGAGAAGAACGCCTTCGAAGCGGTGAAGTTGCTTCGCAAGGCGGCGGAAGCGGGCGTTGCGGAAGCGCAGTTCCGCCTCGGCTCTCTCTATCTGGAGGGCGGAGATGTCCCGGTCGACAAGGAAGAGGCCGCAGTATGGTTCGGACGTGCGGCAGAGCAGGGACATGCCAAGGCGCAAGTCGCATACGGCGTCCTGCTTCGAACCAGCGATGGCGCAGACAAGGATCCTTTGAAAGCGGCGAAACTGTTCCGCGCAGCGGCGTCATCGAATGACGCAGATGCCAAGAATGCGGCCGCTCTGCAGTTGTCCGACATGATCGCGAAAGGCGAAATAGAGACTCCGGATTCCTCGGAATCGTTCGCATGGCTGCTCGTCGCGGCGGAACAAGGCGGCGTTGATTCCATGTACCGCATCGGACTTGCCTGCGAGACGGGCGACGGAGTGGAGAAGAATCCCGCGAAAGCCGTGGAGTGGTTCCGCAAAGCGGCGGAACAAGGCAGCGTCGATTCCATGTTCCGGCTTGGCGTTCTGCATCGCACGGGCGTCGGAGTGGAGAAGAATCCGGAAGAGGCGGCTAATTGGTTCCGCAAGGCCGAGAAGGCGGGAAGCAAGGAGGCGTCCGCACAGCTGGAGGAGATGTACCGCGAGGGCGTGATCGCGCCTGCAAGCGAGACGGAAAAGATCGAATGGAAAAAGAAGACGGCTTTGAATGGCGACGTCTCCGAGATGTTCCAGCTGGCGCAAATGTTTCGTTATGGGCGTGACGGCGCTCCGAAGAATCTCGTCGAATCGGTTCGCTGGTATCGGCTGGCGGCGGAGAAGGGGGATGCGGAAGCGATGCTCGCGCTCGCCGAGCTGCGGTTTGATGAAAAGGCTTCCTCGATCGGGAGCGACGAGGCACTTCGCTGGCTTCGGAAGGCGGCGGAGCAGGACAATCCGAAGGCGCAGTTCCGTCTCGGCCGCATGCTGTACGTCGGCGATGGAGTGCGCATGGATCGTTCGGCGGCTCTTCCGTGGCTTCGGAAGGCGGCGGAGCAGGACTATGTCGAGGCTCAGAACACGCTTGGACTCGTCTACTGGCGCGGAGACGGCGTGAAGCGAGATCCTGCCGAGGCGGCGAAGTGGTATCGGAAGTCCGCGGAGAACGGAGACGCCAACGCGCAGTACGTCGTCGGTCTGATGCATGCGCAAGGGGAAGGCGCGGCAAAGAATCCTGCCGAGGCGGCGAAGTGGTATCGGAAGTCCGCGGAACAGGGATTCGCTCCGGCGCAGAACAATCTCGGCGTTCTTCTGTGCTCCGGCGCGACGAAGAACTCTTCTGAGGCGGCGGAATGGTTCCGCAAAGCGGCGAAGCAGGGCAATGTTGGCGCGATGGTCAACCTTGCGAATCTCCTTGTCCGCGGCGATGGCGTGGAGAAGAATCCGGCGGAAGCCGCGGAATGGCTTCGGAAGGCGGCGGAGCAGGGAGATGCGGATTCGGTTCGCAATCTCGCCGCCTTGTACCGTCGCGGCGAAATCGACGCTTCCGGAAGGGAGAGCTTCGCAGATATGTTCCGCAGAATGGCCGACGGCGGCAATGTGGAAGTCATGCTCATGTTCGGCGACATGCATCGCTGGGGCGATGGAGTTCCGGTTGACAAGGAAGCCGCCATGGAGTGGTATCGGACGGCGGCGGACCATGGCGATGCAAGGGCGCTCGGCATTTTAGGAGAGATGCTTCAGACCGGCGAAGGAGCTCCGGTCGACAAGCGCGAGGCGGCGCGTCTCTATCGCGAAGCGGCGAAAAAGGGCGATGCCGCGTCTCAGTATGTCCTCGCTCGGATGTATGAACGCGGCGACGGCGTTCCTCGCGACACTTACGAAGCGGCGCGTCTGCTTCGCAGATCTGCGGAGCAGGGACATGCCGCTGCGCAGTGCGCATTGGGGCGCGCCTATGAAATCGGTCTCGGCGTGCCGCAGAACGTCCGCAATGCTGCGATTTGGCATGCGCGGGCGGCGGCGAACGGCTTTTCCGCGTCGGCGCGGCATTTGGAAGCGCTTCGTTCGCGTCATCCTGAACTCCCCTCCGCAAAGGAACTGGAATCGGCGGAGCCGGATCCGCCTCCGGCTCCGGAGAATGCGCGGAATTGACGACGGATTTCTCGCACGAAAGACGATTTCTGCGAACAGCCGCGTCCGTTTCGAACTCTTTCGGAGCTCGAAACGCATGCGCGACTAGGGGCTGCCGTTGATTCGGACCGGTTGCGAGAGCCTTCATCTGTTCCGCGTCACGACGGACGGAACGCCAGCCGTGCTCTTCGTCCTCGTATCGGCGTTTGGCTCGGAAACGAGGAAAAAATTACTGTTTTTTTGAAAAGACTCTTGACTTGAAGCCGCTCTAAGACGTAATTTCTGTCCGAAGCAGGACGTCGAACTTCTCCGACGGACGCCTGACAAGAAAAAAGGAATCGAAACATGCATATGGCTGACGCGCTGCTGTCTCCTGCCGCGGGAGGAACGATGTTTGTCGTCTCCGGCGGATTGATCG